>CAMQVM010000007.1 GCA_947038135.1 uncultured Rikenellaceae bacterium | reverse complement strand
GCAACTGCACCTGATAAAGGTGTGTTATCGCATACATTTAAAGTGAAAATAACCACCGACTGCAAGCTGGCTGGTAAAGCTGAGAACTATGGGGTATTGATAGACACCCTTACTTGGGCAGATAGAAACGTTGGAGCATCTATTCCAAGCGAAGCGACAGGTGTTAAGTATGAGTTGTCTCGTAATTGGACTAATGATCAAAATGATAGAGATGATGTTGGAGCTGATCATTACGATTATATGCCTAGCTTTAAGGTGGAGCGTGCTGGGGTTTATATAAAATGGCCTGATCTAGCTGGTAAATGTGAAAGTTTTGAGCTTGGTGGAGGTGGTTGGCGTGCACCAACTGCTTTTGGAAGCACTAATAAAGGAGAAATGCATGATTTGCGTAAACATCTACGACATAGCAAAGGGCGTGTATATTTTACCTCTACTGCACCCTCTACTGGTGCCGATAAATATGTAGGGTGTTATTTACCATTGGCGGGGTTTCAGGCCTATAAATATAGTTCAGGAGGTTATTATTGGTCTGGTACTCCTAATTCCAATTCGGCTTGTGCGCTTCTTGTTTACTCTTATCAAATAGAACACCTACTCTACTCTAACCAAACAAATGGATACTCTTTAAGGTGTGTTAAGTAGTTTCGCTAAACTGTCAGAATTAAATGCTATAACCAAATGAAAAAAAGTGATAAATTAGAGCTGTTTTTCGTAATCAATTAATATGAAAAAATAGATAAAACCAGAAATATTTTATTCTTAATATACTATTTTGTTTGAAATAAATGGTGTGACTTTTAATAGATTTTTGTTTTTTTTACATCTTTTTATTTATTTATTTGTTATTTAGACTACCAAAAATCGGCGATTTTATGCCAAAAAACGTTAAAAAACACCTTTTTTGTAATTTATTTGGCTATAAACTTTTTTATTTGAATTTTTTTTATCACTTTTGTAAAATATTTAGAGATGCACTGTCGTATAAGATATGACATAGGCCGCTAATATATAGTAGAAGTAAATTAAATACAAACGTTAAAAATATTAATAATGGAACTAAAAAAATCTCCTAAGGCAGACTTGCAAAACAAATCAGGAATTTTCCTTTTATCAGGTCTTGCGCTCTCTCTACTTGCTATGATTGGTCTGTTCAGCTGGAGCCAGCCTGAGCTTACTTATGAAGCACCAGTAGAAAACGTAGTTATTATTGAGACACCTGATGTTGTGGTGACTCGTCAGGAGCCCCCGAAGGTTGCTCCTCCCAAAGTTAGTGCACCTGCTGTTACAGATATCCTTGTTGTTGTACAGAATAACATCAAGCTAGATAATGAGGCTGATATGTTTAATATTGATGTATCAGAGGATACAGAGGTTATTGCACTTGCTGAAGTTCCAGAAGAGAAAATTGTTGAAGAAGAGGTGCCTGTGTTAATCGCAGAGAAGATGCCAAGCTTCCAAGGTGGTGATGTTGGTGCTTTTAGAACGTGGGTTTTAAAAAATGTAGTTTATCCTGCAATTGCAGCAGAGAATAACATTTCAGGTAATGTAACTTGCTCTTTCGTTGTTGAGAAAGATGGTAGAGTATCTACTATTGAGGTTCTTCAATCTCCTGATAAGTCTCTTTCAGATGAAAGTATTAGAGTTATCAAAAAATCTCCTAAATGGAGTCCAGGTGAGCAACGTGGTAAAGCTGTACGTGTTAAGGTAATTATCCCTATAAGTTATACCTTTGGTGAATAATTTACTTTTATCAGCTAATTAAATATAAAATAAGGTTGCCCTTCCAGATGGTTCGGTAGCCTTATTTTTGTATTATAGATGTTTTATTAGTCTGTAATAAAATAAATTAACAGATAAGTCGTTATTTATTAAGATTAATTTGTTAGATAGTTTTTGGTTAGAAGAGGAGCTTTGTTACAATTTAATAAAGCAATACAAAATAATCAGCCTTAAATTATAGAGCCATAGAGCATATAATTTAATAAAGGCTGAGTTTTTGCAAGAGAGATATTAATTCTCTCAATTATAAATATTACAAAAAATATACAATGGGAAATCCAGTAGAAAGAGCTATATTAGTATCGGTTATAACCGACAAAATTGTTGAGTCAACAAATCAAGAGTATATGGATGAGTTGGAGTTTTTGGCTGAAACAGCTGGAGCTATAACAATTAAACGATTTACTCAAAAACTGCCTAAGGCGCATAACCGCACTTATGTAGGTGAAGGAAAGCTAGCAGAGATTAAAGAGTTTATTAAAGAAAACGAGATAGGATGTGTTATATTTGACGATGAGCTTACACCATCGCAGCTTCGTAATATAGAGAAAGAGCTTGAACAGAAGATTCTTGATAGAACACACTTAATATTAGATATATTTGCTGCTCGTGCTGCTACTGCATACGCTAAAACACAGGTAGAGCTAGCGCAATCACGCTATATGTTGCCTCGTCTTACCCGTCTTTGGACTCACCTTGAGCGTCAACGTGGTGGTATCGGTATGCGTGGACCAGGTGAAACAGAGATAGAAACAGACCGTCGTATTATCCGTGATAAAATATCACGTTTGAAAGATGATTTGAAAAAGATAGATAGGCAGATGTCTACTCAACGAAGCAATAGAGGCTCGCTTATAAGGGTGGCACTTGTAGGATATACAAATGTTGGAAAATCTACAATTATGAACCTTATGGCTAACAGCGATGTGTTTGCCGAAAATAAGCTTTTTGCTACGCTTGATACAACAGTACGAAAGGTGGTGATAGAGAACCTTCCGATGTTACTTTGTGATACGGTTGGTTTTATCAGAAAGTTGCCTCACCAGTTAGTTGAGTCGTTTAAATCTACGCTTGATGAGGTTAGAGAGGCGGAGCTACTTATCCATGTAGTAGATATTTCACACCCTATGTTTGAGCATCAAATAGATGTTGTAAACAAAACTCTTGCAGAAATTGGTGCTGGTGATAAACCTGTGATACTGTTGTTTAATAAGATTGATGCATATACTTTTGATCCAAAAGACGAGTTTGACCTTGCACCTATAACCCCTCGCAACTACTCTTTAGAGCAGATGAAAGAGAGTTGGATGGCTAAGAGTGATAACACCTCACTGTTTATTTCAGCTAAACATAGAGGCAATATTGAGGAGTTTAAGGCAGAGTTATACAAAATGGTGCGTGCACTACATATACAGCACTACCCTCATAATAATTTTCTGTATTAATGGGTGCGTACGAAGAAGAGAAGCAAAAGCAACTTGATAGTCGATATATGCGAATGGCACGTGTGTGGTCTGAAAATTCATACTGTATAAGAAGAAGGGTTGGCGCACTAATTGTTAAAGATAAAATGATAATCTCGGATGGTTACAATGGTACACCACAAGGGTTTGAAAATATTTGTGAAGATGAGTCGGGTGTTACTAAGCCGTATGTGTTGCACGCAGAGGCAAATGCTATTACTAAGGTCGCTAAGTCGAGCAATAGCAGTTCAGGGAGTACCTTGTATGTTACTGCATCGCCTTGCATTGAGTGCGCTAAGCTGATAGTACAGGCTGATATTAAACGTGTAGTATATAGCGATGAGTATCGAACGAGTGATGGCATTGAGTTGTTGCAGCGTGCAGGTGTTGTGGTAGCAAAAATGTAAATTGGTTATTATATAAATTTTTTGATGAGATTAGGGGTTAAGAGAGTAGTGCTTTTGTTAGTGATGTTGTTTTCAACATCGATAGTGTTTGGTCAAGATGAAGAGTTGATCATACCCGATGTATTAGGTGCTATTGAGCATCAATTAACCTCAACCTCTATTACCACACCTAGTATAATGACACCTGCTGAGATGAAGAAGTTTGAACGAAAGAGTCGCAAAGACTCTATTAGAGCAACCAAAAAACTTTGGCTTACTGTTCTAGGTGGTCCATCTTACACCCCTGAGGCATCTTTTGGCTTGGCAGGTGCAGTGCTTGCTAGCTTTAGGCTTGATAAAAATGATACTATATCGCAGCGCTCCTTTTTTCCTATGGGGGTTAATATGTCGCTTAATGGGACAATTGTTGTGTCGGGAGCTGGAATGCTGTTTTTTAATGAAAATAAGTTTAGAATACGTACCACTTATAGCTACCGAAGTGAACCTTCAAACTACTATGGAAAAGGGTATGATACAATAGATAAAAACCATCAAAGTGACTCTACAACACTTTTCACCAAAGAGATGATAAGGTTCGACCCGCAGTTTATATGGGATGTAAAAAAGAATTTTTATATTGGTGCAGTGTTAGATATTGCCTACTCTAGTAGCTGGGATATAAATCCTGTAATGGAGAAGGACCCCTACTTTAGTAAATATGGTAAAACATATACAAATATTGGGTTAGGGTCTGTTATTCAGTATGATTCTCGTGATGATATAGCAACTCCTAGTTCGGGAATGCTTGTTAGTAGCACCCATACATATTACACTAAATATTTAGGAGGTAGCTACAATTTTCATCAAATTGATATTGAGTATAGGCAGTTTAAGGAGCTCTTTGATAGGGCTGTATTAGGCTGGGTGGCTCGTGCACAGATGAGTTATGGTGATACTCCATTTACTGAGCTGCCAACGTTCGGATCGCCTACGGACTTACGTGGTTATTCGTGGGGTAAATATCGTGATAAGAGTGCTGGATATGGAATTGTAGAGTATCGCCAAATGCTTGGGTCGCAAGCAGATTATAATAGAGGTGCTTTATATACAAAGCTCGGCTTTGCAGCGTGGGCAGGAGCTGGATCGATTGGCGAAACAATCGCTGATTGGAATAAGTGGAAGTACAACTACGGAGTAGGTTTAAGAATTGAAATACAACCTAAAAAGAATTTTAGGCTAGATATCGGAAAAGCACATGGTACAAAGGGCGTATTGGTCTATTTTAATATGACAGAGGCATTTTAAAGCTCTGATTGTATGTTTGAATTGTTGCTGTTAGATGAAAAACCCCACATATACTGTAATTATTATATCGCAGGTTATTTTATCTTTTCGATAAATAGAATAAAATTTGTAGAATAACGAAAAAAACATTAACTTTGCAGTAGACAACAATTTGTTTAGAATAGTAAGCGCTGGGTTATTTGTGCTGAACCAGCTGAACCATTAACATCCCTTCGTAACTATACTTAAATTAAATGTTATCTACTATAACATAATATATTTACATCAACAACTTACAATTAATGCTAAAGATAATACTCATACCGCTATCATGGATATATGCAACAGTTATTGCAATACGTAACTTACTGTTTGAATGGAATATTTTAAAGAGTGAGGAGTATGATATACCTGTAGTCTGTGTTGGCAATATCTCTGCTGGAGGCAGTGGTAAAACCCCACATACCGAGATGCTTGTTAGGCTTCTATCTCCTTACTATAATATTGCAGTGCTGTCAAGAGGATACAACCGCAAGACTTCTGGGTATTATGAGGTAAAGGTTGACTCTATGGTGAAAACAGTAGGCGATGAACCTAAGCAGATAAAACTAAAATACCCTAATGTTGTCGTTGTTGTCTGCGAAAATAGGCGAAAAGGAATAAGAACACTTCGAAAGAACCACCCTCACATTAATCTTATAATTTTAGACGATGGTTTTCAACATAGATATGTAGAGTGCTGGTTGAATATAGTACTTACCGACCACTCTCACCCATACTATGAAGATAGGCTTCTTCCTTGGGGAAGGCTTCGTGAGCCTGTTCGTGCAGTGTCACGAGCGCACGTGGTAGTGCTTACTAAGGCAGCAGACACAATCAAGCCTATCGATTTACGACTTATATCTAAGTCGCTTGATATGTCACCTTATCAATCGCTTTTTTTTACTCGTATGGCACAAAGTACCCTATGCCACTGTTTCCATCGGCGTGTACCTATATGCCAGTTAAGGGTAGTAAAGTTATAGCTATGTCGGCTATTGCAAATCCTGGAGGTTTCGTAGATCAGCTTGAAAAACTGTATGATGTAGTAGACGTTCTTAGTTTTCCAGACCACTATAATTATAAAAAAAGAGATCTAACAACAATATCAGATCTTCTTAAGTATCATGGAGATGGTGTATTTATATTCACCACCGATAAAGATGCTGTGAAGTTTGCAGGTAACAGAAAAGTACCTACACTAATACGTAGCAGAATGTTCTCTATACCTATTGAGGTAGAGTTTGTTAAAGCTGATGTTAGTAGAAAAAATACAGAGGAGCAATTCCTTGCAACAATATTGCCGTATGTTGAAAAAAATCAAAAGTATAACACGCTCAATTAGTGATTTAATTGGCGATTTTAGTGCCGAAAAGGCAATTATAATAGGTTCAGGTATAGGGTGTCTTGTAGATGCTATTGAGGTGAAGTATCGTATTGCGTATAGTGATATTGATGGTTTTCCTCTTTCTAGTGTTGTAGGGCATAAGGGTGAGTTTATATTCGGTGTCTTGTCGGGTAAAAATATCATGGTGATGAACGGAAGGGTTCACCACTATGAGGGATACGCTATGGAAGATGTAGTGTGTGGTGTTCGAGTTATGAAGATGCTTGGTGCTAAGGAGCTATATGTTACTAATGCAGCTGGTGGAATCAACAAAAGCTTTTCACTTGGTGATCTAATGGTTATCACAGACCATATAAATTTTATACCTAATCCGCTCATTGGAGCAAATATAGATGAGCTTGGAGTACGGTTTCCATCTATGACCTCATGCTACTCTAAAGAGCTGATTGGTGTAGCTGAAAAGAGTGGGGTAGTGTTTAAAAAGGGTGTTTATGTTGCGCTTACTGGACCGTCATACGAAACTGCTGCTGAAATTAACTTTCTACGAACTATCGGTGGTGATGCTGTAGGTATGTCTACTGCTCCTGAGGTGATAGCAGGGTTTCATATGGGTATGGAGGTGTTTGGTGTGTCTGTTATCACAAACCTTACATTTTCAGATGTTGCACCAACTCATAGCGAGGTGATAGAGGTGGGCGGTGTAGCTGCTGCTAAGGTTGTAGAGTTGTTGACTAATATGATTAAGATAAAATAATAATATAAAGTGTAGGGTTACCCTGCAAAATTAAATTTGGAGAAATATTAAGATGAAAGAATGTGTTTTAGTAACAGGAGGTGCTGGATTCATTGGCACACACACAGCTGTTGAGCTTATCAGTGCAGGCTATGATGTTGTATTGGTAGATAACTTTTCAAACTCTGAGCCATCGGCTGTTGAAAATGTTAAGACAATCACTGGTGTAGATGTGAAGTTTGAAGAGGTTGATTGCTGCGACAAGGCAGCTTTTGACAAGGTATTTAAGAAGTATAAGTTCAACTCAGTTATTCATTTTGCAGCCTATAAAGCTGTTGGTGAGTCTATGGCTAAGCCACTTATGTACTTCCATAACAACCTTATGTCTTTAGTGACTCTTTTGGAGCTTATGCAAGAGAACAATGTTAAAAACATTGTGTTTTCATCGTCGGCTACTGTATATGGTCAGCCAGATGTTTTGCCAGCTACTGAGGGAACACCTCGCAAGATGGCTACATCGCCTTATGGATATACTAAGCAGGTAGGTGAAGATATGATTGAGCAGACAGCTTTTGCTCTTAAAGACACTTTTGCAAGTATCGCTTTACGTTATTTTAATCCAGTAGGGGCGCATGAGTCAGCTTTGATTGGTGAGCTACCTAAGGGTGTGCCTAACAACCTTGTTCCTTTTATTACTCAAACAGCTTCAGGGCTTAGAGATTGTCTTTCTGTATTTGGCGACGATTATGATACTCCTGATGGGTCTGCACTACGTGACTTTATCGATGTTGTAGATTTAGCTAAGGCACACGTTGCAGCTATTGCTCGCCTTATTGAGAATAAATACGCTTCGAACTATGAGTTTTTTAATGTTGGAACAGGTATTCCAGTATCGGTATTAGAGCTAATTAAAGCGTTTGAAGATGCTAACAATGTAGAGGTAAACCATAAGATTGTTGCTCGTAGAGATGGCGACGTTGAGAAAATATGGGCAGATACTGCTCTAGCAAATGAAAAGCTAGGCTGGAAGGCTGAGCGTCCTTTGGTAGAGACTATGCGTAGCGCTTGGAAGTGGGAGAAAAATGTTAGAGGTATAAAATAGTAGTTTTATATATGATATAATATTGAGAGGGTAGCCACATTTGTGAGTCCACCCTCTCAATTTATGAAAAATGTAATTATTTAATAAAGTGTGTAATTAATGAGCAAAAACAAAAAAGCATAATGGAGAGAGCGCCATCACTATTACAATCAATTTTACCTATTATTATACTTATGGTGTTCATAAGTCTAAATGTAGTTTTAACACCCGACAATACCCTTAGTGGGGCAAATCAGCTAGCTCTGATTCTCGCTAGTAGTGTTGGTGTGGGTATTGCTTTATATAATGGTGTGACATGGGCGAGAATAATGGATAAGATTGCTGAAACAGTAGTTTCGGCCCTGCCATCTATTTTGATACTCTTGATTATCGGCATGTTGTCGGGTACGTGGATGCTTAGCGGTATCGTCCCTACAATGATATATTATGGTTTAGAGTTTATCAGCCCTTCTGTTTTTTTGCCTGCTGCTATTGTGTTGTCAGCTCTAATATCGCTTGTTGTTGGTAGCTCATGGTCTACTATTGCTACTATTGGTGTTGCATTGATGGGTATCGGCACTGCTTTAGGTTTTAATGAAGCTGTTGTTGCTGGTGCTATTATTTCGGGCGCTTATTTCGGCGATAAAATATCTCCTTTGTCTGATACTACAACTCTTGCATCGGCGGTGACTAAAGTACCTCTGTTTACTCATATACGCTATATGATGCAGACCTCTATACCGTCGTTTGTTATATCGGTGGTGATATTTATTGCAATATCTATATTTGGAGGTGCAGTGGCTGATGGTGGCTCTTCAAACACTATACAAGAGGCTATATTATCATCATATAATGTATCACCATTTCTGCTTATAGTGCCACTAATAGTTATATGGATGATATATAAGCGATACCCAACCATTATAGTGCTTATTATTGGTGCTTTTTTAGGGGCTGGTGCGGCTTTGATAGCGCAGCAAGATATGATAATTTCACTTGCAGGAACAACTGGTTTTACAGCTTCTGGGGCATATGAAGTTGTTACGCAGGCGATGTATACTGCTACTGTTCCATCTGTTACGGGTGGTGAGGTAGACTCTCTGTTCAGAACTGGAGGAATGGCTGGTATGTTAAATACTGTATGGTTGATACTTACATCTATGGTTTTTGGTGGGGTTCTTGAAGCAGGTAATTTTTTAGAGGCTATAATTATACGAATAGCAAAAAAGGTAAAGAGTGCACCAGCTGCAGTAACAACTGTTACAGGTACTACCTTACTTTTTAACTTGGTTTCGGGCGATCAATATATATCTATTGTGATACCAGGAAAGATGTTTGCACCATTATTTGCTAAGTTAAAGCTTCGCCCACAGCTTTTGAGTCGTACGCTTGAAGACTCGGGCACTGTAACATCGGTGCTAATACCGTGGAATACTTGTGGTGCTACTCAAGCAGCAATTTTAGGTGTTGCAACGATGGCTTATGCGCCATTTGCTTTTTTCTGCTACCTAAGCCCAATCATGACGTTGGTTTATGTTTGGTTTAATATTAAAATAAAACCTTTGAGAAGTGATGAAGTCGAAGATAGAGAGGTTAATTAACTTCATAACGCACGATATCTGGCAGGTGTCAGACGAGAGAGGTCGGTGGATTAATATACTCATTAATGAGATAAAAATATTTATTGTCACATTTAAAAATTATGGAAGGCATCAAATTTCGGTGCGTTCAGCGGCATTAACATACTATACCATGACCTCTTTAGTGCCAATTATTGCCATGATACTTGGAGTTTCAAAAGGGTTTGGTATCGACGATAAAGTTATTGGTTACCTAAAAGTGTCATTTGCTGAGTATGAGAGTGTTTTTAACTATATTGCGCAGTTTGCAAACTCATTTTTGGAGAACTCTAAGGTCGGAATCTTTGCAGGTGTGAGTATCGTTATTTTGATATGGTCGGTAATAATGGTGTTTTCGAGTATCGAAGACGCTTTTAACCATCTTTGGGAGGTTAAAAGGTCTAGGGCTATATATCGTAGAGTGAGCGACTATATCGCTATTATTATTGTTGTGCCAATACTGTATACTATATATATTGGCGTTACTGAGTATGTTAATGGCGAGTTTATAAAGTATATATCCGATAGTGAGTTTCTGCTATGGCTCTACAAGGTGCTGTTTAGGTTTATATCTTATGCAATAGTGTGGCTGATGTTTGCTGCAATATATGTTATTTTACCAAATACAAAGGTTAAGTTTGGAGCAGCTTTTCATGCAGGGGTGATTGCAGGAAGTGCCTATATTGCGTTTAAATATGCGTATGTGTTTTTTCAGAGCTCAGTATCTAATTATAGTGTTATATATGGTAGTTTTGCTGCTATTCCACTTATGTTGATATGGCTTAATATATGTTGGCAGATAGTGCTTTTTGGTGCTGAGTTATCTTTTGTTTACCAAAATATATCTCGTTATGAGTATGAAAGAGAGGCTAAAGATTTTAGCTTCAACCTAAAAAGAAAACTACTGATTCTTATATCACACACATTGACTTGTAACTTTATAGATCGCAAAGAGCCTCTCTCCTCTGAGGAGGTAGCTCATAAGTTAAACCTTCCTGTCGCAGCTGTTCGAGAGGTTATGTATACGCTTTTGCAAGCCAAAATAATCTATTCGGTAGAGGATCTTGATCACTCTAAAAATAGTAAAACATTTTACTATACAATGGCTATTGATGTATCTGAGCTTACTGTTGGTGGGTTGTTAGATATAGTTGAAGGACATGGAACCTCTTCGATTGAAGATGTTGTAGGCATAGATATGGTAAGTGGGCTTTATAGTGATAGAGATAAGCTGGTGAAAAATTTATAGATGAATAGAGTTGTCGTTATCGGAAGTGGAAATGTAGCATATCATTTGGCACGTGTGTTTGCTATGAGTGATAGTTGCGAGCTAGTGCAGGTTGTGTCACGCAGTAAGGTCGAGGGTCAAAAACTGTCGGCGAGTTGTGGTGCTGCATGGGGAGCTATTGACGGTGAAATTATTGCCGCTGATTACTATATTTTAGCTCTTAGAGATGATGTTGTTGTAGATATAGCTGATTGGTTAATGCCTAAGTTTGCAAGCGGATCTATTGTGTGCCACACCTCTGGTTCACTGCCTTTGATAGTGTGCAAAAGAGGCGATATTTTTAGTGCAAGATTTTACCCTTTACAGACGTTTACAAGGGGGGTAACAGTCGATTTTAAAAATATTACAATATTTATTGAGTCTAAAAGTGTGATTTCTTCCAAAAAATTGGTAGCTTTGTCAAGGTATATTGCTATGCAAGGAGTTGAAGTCGAAGATAAAACATTGAAAACTATTCATTTAGCTGCTACTTTTGCTAATAACTTCACTAATCGAATGTATCATCATGCCCAGTTAATTGTAGAGAGTGCAGGTGTAAGTATGGAAGTTTTGTATCCTTTGATCGAAGAAGGGGTGCGAAAATTAGTAGTTTCAAAATTATCTCCAAGAGAGTTGCAAACTGGTGCAGCTGCTAGGGGTGATAGTAATATTATAAACGAACATAGAGCTCTGCTGGAAGGCAGTAATTTAGAGCTATATGATGTAATAACAAAAGATATATTAAATGACAAATTTTAAAGAAGATATTTTAAAGGTAACAGCATTTGTGTTCGATTGCGACGGAGTGCTTACTGATGGTGGTATCACCACGCTGCCAAGTGGCGAGGCGTTACGTACCTATAACGCTAAAGATGGCTTTGCTATTGCGTTGGCTCTTAAAAAAGGGTTTAAAGTGGCTATTATCTCTGGTGGAGTAGGAGATGCTATGGTGGCACGCTTTGAGAGGTTGCAAATTGAAGATGTGCATCTAGGCTGCCATGATAAGCTAGCTACGCTTAAAGAGTTTGCTGGTAAATATAACCTTTCGTTGGGTGATATACTATATATGGGAGATGATATCCCCGATATTGAGCCAATGACAAATGTTGGGGTGGCTTGTGCTCCTAGAGACGCAGTATCGGATGTTAAGGAGCATGCTAAGTATGTTTCAAACTATGGTGGCGGCAAAGGGTGTGTGCGTGATGTTATTGAACAGGTGCTTAAGTCGCAAGATAAATGGGCACAGATTGGTAGTGAGAGAGATATTTTATCTACCTAAATTTTAATTTTTTAATTTATAGTATATGAGTGGGTATTTAAAAACCTTAAGTTTTATTGGTACAATATGTTATTATATTGCACTGTTCTTTTTTTTAATTTTCTATTTTCCAGTGTTTTTGGTAACCTATATTTTCATAACACCATTTGATAAAGATAGAGTTGCTTTACACTATGTGTCAGTAGTATTTTGTTTTGTAATAGTTAGGCTGTGTCCTTTTTGGAATTTAGAGATCGAGGGTACCGAAAAGATCGACCCGAAGCAGACCTATATCATAGCATCAAATCACCAATCTATGATGGATATACCTATTGTAGGTCATGCGTTACCTCTGCAATTTAGATATATTGCAAAAAGAGAGGTTTATAACATACCTATAATCGGCTGGATAATATGGTTAAGAGATGATATCACTGTTAAGCGTGGAGGTGCTAAGAGTGCCAAGGCAATGATTATAAAATCTAAAGATCTATTGTCTCGGGGAATCTCAATATTGATCTTTCCTGAGGGAACACGTAGCAAAACAGGTAAGGTAGAGGAGTTTAAAGATGGTGCTTTTATGATGGCTAAGTTAGGGTCATTACCTATTGTTCCGATGATAGTAGATGGTACATGGGAGGTGAGCAACTATTTTGGCAAATTCTTAAAGATGCCAACAAAATTTAGGCTAACTATTTTAGATCCTATTCCAGTAGAGGATGTTAAGGCTATGAGTCTTAAAGATTTAACAGCTCATGTGCATTCAAAGATGCTTGCAGTTCATAAAGAGCTTGAACCAAATTTGTATAAAGAAAAAGAATAATTCATATAATAGATAGGAGTATTTAGCTGATGGCAGAATATATTGAGGATGATATCAAAACCCTTGAGTGGAACGAGCATATTAGGCGTCGCCCTGGTATGTATATTGGAAAGTTAGGAGATGGTGCATCTAGCGATGATGGTATATATGTACTTATTAAAGAGGTTCTTGACAACTCTATCGATGAATATATGATGGGGTTTGGTAAGAGTATAGATGTTATTATCAAAGATAAAAAGGTTACTGTTCGTGATTATGGGCGTGGTGTGCCATTAGGCAAGCTTGAAGATGTAGCTTCTAAAATGAACACTGGTGCAAAATATGATAGCAAGGTGTTTAAAAAATCGGTAGGTCTTAATGGTGTCGGTATCAAAGCTGTTAATGCTCTATCTTCATATTTTACTATAAGTGCCACTCGTGATGGTGAGTTTAGAGAGATAGAGTTTAGTAAAGGGCTTGTTGTCGAACGTAGAGATGATACTCTGCTATCTCGCAAAAATGGAACAGAAACCTCTTTCTTTGCAGATGGTAGTGACTACCTATTTGGTGATTATGAGTATAACCTAAGTTATGTTGAGGCTATGATTAAGAATTATACTTACCTCAATGCAGGGTTGGTAATAAGGCTTAATGGTACTCCTTATGTCTCTAAAAATGGGCTTCTTGATCTGCTTAACGAAAATATGCATGAAGATGCGCTTTATGCACCTATACACATCTTTGATGATGATATAGAGGTGGCTATTACGCATGGTTCAGGATACAACGAGAGCTACTACTCATTTGTCAATGGTCAAAATACTGTTCAAGGAGGTACGCACCAAATATGTTTTAAGGAGGGTGTTGCTAAGACAATAAAAGATTTTTACAAAAAAGATTTCGACTCAGTAGATATTCGCAACTCTATTGTTGCAGCTGTAAGTGTACGTATTGAAGACCCTATATTTGAGTCGCAGACAAAAACAAAACTCGGATCTAAAGATATGACTCCTGGGGGGGTATCTATACGCAACTTCATAATGGACTTCTTGAAAGAGAAGCTTGATAACTACCTCCACAAAAACCCTGCTGTTGCAGAGGTGCTGCTTAAAAAGATACAAGAGTCTGAAAAGGACAGAAAGGCTATATCGGGAATACAAAAAAAGGCTCGTGAATTTGCTAAGAAGGTAAGTTTACATAATAAAAAGTTACGTGATTGTAGAGCTCACTTAAATAGTACACACGTTAAGGCAGAACAGACAATGTTGTTTATCACCGAGGGTGACTCGGCAAGTGGTTCTATAACAATGAGTCGTGATGTTGCAACGCAGGCTGTGTTTTCGTTGAAGGGAAAGCCGCTCAATACCTTTGGGCTTACCAAAAAGGTGATATATCAAAATGAGGAATTTAACCTGCTTCAAGCAGCTTTAAATATCGAAGAGGGAATAGATAACTTGCGTTACAACAAGGTTATTATCGCTACCGATGCCGATGTTGATGGTATGCATATCAGGTTGCTACTTATCACCTTCTTTCTACAATTTTTCCCCGATTTGATACGTGGAGGGCATCTTTTTATACTTGAAACGCCGCTGTTTAGGGTGCGAAACAAAAAGAAAACTCACTACTGCTACAATGAGTCTGAAAAAACAACGGCTATAAAATCGTTAAAGACTGGGGTCGAGATTACTCGATTTAAGGGACTTGGAGAGATCTCTGCTAATGAGTTTAAAAACTTTATTGGTGAAGATATAAGGCTCGAAAAAGTGCGACTTACAAAAGACGACTACACAAAAGATATATTGGAGTTCTATATGGGTAAAAACAGTATGGAGCGTCAAGAGTTTATTATTGACAACTTAAAAATCGACACTGATACAGTAGATGCAGACGATTTTAGTATGTAACAACAAGAATATAAGTTAATATGAGCGATAATATAAAAGATACTTACGATGATGAGGTGGTAGAGGGTTCGCAAGAGGGGTTGCAAGAGCTTGATGCAACTGCTGATACTGATACCTCAGATGCTACTGCTGATTCAGATTCAGAAGATGTTGATGGAGCTAATGGTTCTGCCGAGTATAGGTTTACACACCTTACTACATTCTCGCCTGAAAAGAGAAATCAACTTACAGGAATGTACAAAGAGTGGTTTTTGGACTACGCTTCGTATGTGATTCTTGAGCGTGCTGTGCCACATCTTGATGATGGATTAAAGCCCGTACAGCGCCGTATACTCCACTCTATGAAGAGAATGGATGATGGTCGCTACAATAAAGTAGCAAATATAATCGGTAACACAATGCAGTTTCACCCTCACGGAGATAGCTCTATTGGTGGAGCGCTTGTGCAGTTAGGACAAAAAGATCTTCTGATAGATTGTCAAGGTAACTGGGGTAACATCTATACTGGAGATAGCTCGGCGGCACCTCGTTATATCGAGGCTCGCTTATCAAAGTTTGCGCTTGATGTGGTGTTTAATCCTAAAACCACCGATTGGATGTTAACCTATGATGGGCGTAACAAAGAGCCTATTACTCTACCTGTAAAGTTTCCTCTGCTACTTGCACAAGGGGGAGAGGGTATAGCTGTTGGTTTAGCATCTAAAATTTTACCACACAACTTTATAGAGCTTATTGATAGCTCTATTGCTTGCCTTAAAGGAGAGAGTTTTGAGCTGTTTCCTGACTTTATTACTGGTGGATTTGTTGATGTAAGTCGTTATAACGATGGTGCACGTGGCGGAGCTGTTAAGATTCGTTCACGTATTATTAAAGTAGATAAAAATACTCTCTCTATTACAGAGATACCATTTGGTAAAAATACAACATCTATTATAGAGTCGATAATCAAGGCTAACGAAAAGTCGAAGATTAAGATTAAGCGTGTAGACGACAACACGGCCGAGAATGTTGAGATACTTATACACTTAACAAATGATGTGTCGGCTGATAAGACTATAGATGCACTTTATGCCTTTACAGATTGCGAAATATCTATATCGCCTAATGCTTGTGTTATTACTGAAGATAAGCCTATATTTACGGGTGTATCTAATATTTTGCGCATTGTAACTGAACGTACTAAGCAACAGCTTGGTAAGGAGCTAGAGCTTAAACTCTCTGAGCTAACCGAAGATTGGCATCTTTCATCTCTTGAAAAGATATTTATTGAAAAACGTATCTATCGTGATATTGAAGAGTGTGAGAGCTGGGAAGAGGTTATTGCTGTAATATATAGAGGTCTTGAGCCATACAAAAAGATGTTTTATAGAGATATAAACGATGAAGATATAGTACGTCTTACTGAGATAAAAATTAAGCGTATATCTAAATATGATGATAAAAAGGCTGATGATCATATCAAGAGTGTAGAAGATGAGATGGCGCAGGTTAAAGGTAACCTTGATAACCTAAACGATTTTGCTATTGAGTACTACAAGCGTATCCGAAAAAACTACTCTAAGGGTAAGGAGCGTCGTACCGAAATCCGTAACTTTAGCTCTATTGAGGCTACACAAGTGGCTGTTGCCAATGCTAAGCTATATGTAAATCGTACTGATGGCTTTTATGGTATGGGTGGTAGTATGAAAAAAGAGGAGTTTGTTTGTGACTGTTCAGATATAGATGATGTAATTGTGTTTACCCGTGATGGTCGCTATGTTATTACAAAAGTTTCAGATAA
Organism: uncultured Rikenellaceae bacterium; assembly: GCA_947038135.1. Taxonomy (GTDB): domain Bacteria; phylum Bacteroidota; class Bacteroidia; order Bacteroidales; family Rikenellaceae; genus CAMQVM01. Next base: position 1,178 of record CAMQVM010000007.1, on the reverse strand, counting down.
AGCTTATTTCGATAAAAATATAATTAGCATAGGTATCTTCAAGCGAAATGATGAGCGTACTATCTATAATGTGCTATATCATGATGGCGAAACTGGTGCTGTATTGGTAAAACGTTGTGCTATAAAGGGTATCACACGTGATAAAGTATATAATATAACAAAGGGCAGCAAAGGGTCTGAGGTGCTATATATGAGTGTTAATGAAAATGGAGAGGCAGAGATTCTTAAAGTCTACCTTAAACCACGCCCTCGTCTAAAAAAGCTTATTGTAGATCTTGATTTTTCGCAGCTATTAATAAAAGGACGTGCTTCTCAGGGTAACACCTTTTCACGCTATCCAATACATAAAGTATCTCTAAAGAGTAAGGGTGTCTCTACTCTCTCGGGGCAGAATGTGTGGTTTGACAGCGATATAAATAAGCTTAATAGTGATGGTATAGGTGAGCTACTTGGTGAGTTTAGGAGCGATGATAAAATTGTGGTGTTTACAACCGATGGTACTTACTACACCTCAGGGTATGAGTTAAATCAATATTTCCCTGAAAATATACTTCGTGTAGAGAAGTGTGATCCTAACCGTATCTACTCGGTGACCTATTATGATGGGGGTAGTAAATTTTTCTATCTTAAAAGGTTTAACATTGAACTATCTGAGAAGCATCAATACTTTATTGATGAAGCTGCATCGTCATATATGCTAGAGATAAATAACGATTTTTACCCTAATCTTACTATTGAGTTTGGTGGAGCTAATGCAGCACGCCCTGATGAAGCAGTAGATGTTGATAACTTTATTGGCATTAAGAGTCATAGAGCTAAAGGGAAAAGACTTACAATTTATGAAGTAGCTAAAATGGCGTTTGTTGAGCCACTTAGGTTTCCTGAAGTAGTTGAGGTTGTTGACAGTGTTAGTGATTCAGGTCAAGATGTTGATATAGTGGATGTTGAACATCAAAATAAGTCTCTTTTTGATGAGTTTTAAACAGTGTTTATAAAAGTGTTGATAATTGATTCAATTGTTGATAACTTGTGTAATATAGTAAAAGAGTGGCTTCCATGTTGTGGGGCTGCTCTTTTCGTATAGTTTTATAGTGGTCGCATATAAATTGTTAACTGCTACATAGGCGATTCGCAAAACCTAAAATATACTTATTATCAACTATTTAGGTATGGTTTTT
>CAMQVM010000006.1 GCA_947038135.1 uncultured Rikenellaceae bacterium | reverse complement strand
TTTTACTTTTTTTTGCATTATTTCGTTAACTTGCTGAGTGGCAAGAATAAAAAAATGAAAAAAAATTAAGCCTTTTTGCAATACTCCCCAAAATAGCCAAAAAACCACACAATTAAAAATATGCATAGTCGTTAAATTACCTCAAAATAGCTTAATAATCCCCATATTTCATCAAATAAAAAGCAGCGCCCTATATATAATATGGGCGCTGCTTACAAATACAAGTAAATTAGAGCCTAAAGCCCTATATATATAGTACTACTTCTCGATCATCTCAACACTTCGTTTGATAAACTTAGTTAGATGCTCACCTTTAAGCATACCATTAGATAAAAGAGCTAAATCTATAAGTTGCTTAACAAGCTTATTATCAGCACCTATTGCCTTAAGCTTGTCGCTCTTATCTTTTTGAAGCTGTGTAAGTTTCTCGTTAAGATCTTTACGCATATCTTTCTCTTCGGCAGAAAGATCATCTTCTTTCTTATCTTTAATTACTGCATCAAAAGAGGTTTTTTGCTTTGCAATGCTCTCTATCTTAGACACTAAAGATGTATATTTATCATCAGTGCTCTTCTCGGTTTCGCTAAGAACATCAATCACAAGCGGATGATTTCCATTAACAATAACATTGAAGCTTTCAGGCATCTGACCATAAAAGGCAAACTGCCCACCCATCTGCGACATATCTTTCATACGTCTAACGAACTCATTTTGAGTAATCATTACAGGGTTATCAGTAGATGCAAGAGGCTCAAACTGGATATTATAATTTATCTTTTCGTCGGTAGGTAGCTGACTCTCAAATACTGGACGTAGCATATCTTGCTGCGTGGTGCTTATAGATATATCGTTCTTTTCGTTCTTAGCGATGATCTTCGACACAACATCAGAGTCTACACGCACAAAACGAGTCTTTTCGTTCTTACCTTCAAACCATCCAATAAAGTGGCTATCTAGCTGACCATCCATCTCAAGCACATCATAACCTTTAGCTGTACAGCTATCAATAAATGCGTTGTGCTTAACCTTATCATTAGTATATAGGTATATGGTATCTCCATTAACATCTGTTTGGTTTGCAGCAACTAACTCTTTATACTCCTCAAAAGTAAAATATTTATCATCAAGGTTTTTAAGCAGAGTGAAACTCTTAGCCTTCTCAGCAAACTTCTCTTCGGTTATTATACCGTACTCAACAAATACCTTAAGGTCATTCCACTTCGCTTCATACTCATTACGTGATGAGTTAAAGATCTCAGACAGCCTATCAGCCACCTTTTTAGTGATATGGCTAGATATCTTACGTACGTTAGAGTCGCTTTGCAGGTAACTTCTTGATACGTTAAGTGGAATATCTGGAGAGTCGATCACACCATGTAGAAGCGATAAAAACTCAGGAACTATGCCCTCAACATTATCAGTAACAAACACCTGATTGCAGTATAGCTGAATCTTATTTTTCTGAATCTCAAAGTTATTCTTCAACTTTGGGAAATATAATATACCTGTAAGGTTAAAAGGGTAATCTACATTTAGGTGGATATGAAACAGTGGATCATCACCCATAGGATAGAGTTGGCGATAGAAACTGCTATACTCCTCTTCGGTTAACTCAGAAGGCGTACGTGTCCACAATGGATGAGTATCATTTATTACATTAACCTCACCAGTGCTCTCCATCTTACCATCTTTCCACTCCTCTTTTTCGCCTGCAATAACTGGCACAGGAAGAAATTTACAATACTTTTCAAGTAGCTCATTGATACGGCTCTTAGATGCAAACTCGAGTGAGTCTTCAGCAAGATATAGAGTTATAGTGGTACCAACCCCCTCTTTAGATATCTCTTCAAGAGTGTAGTCTGGCGAACCGTCACAGCTCCACTTTACAGCTTGTGCACCATCTTGGTAAGAGCGAGTTTCAACCTCTACCTTACTAGATACCATAAATGAAGAGTAGAAACCTAAACCAAAGTGACCAATAATATTTGCAGAGCTATTGTTAAATTTCTCAAGAAACTCCTCTGCACCCGAAAAAGCTATCTGATTAATATACTTATCAACCTCTTGCTCAGTCATACCAATACCATTGTCGATAATTTTTATCGTCTTAGCATCTTCATCTACCTGAACCTCAACCTTTAAATCGTCAATACTACCGCTATACTTACCAGCAATAGATAGAGTACGAAGCTTTGTAGTAGCATCTACGGCGTTAGAAACAAGCTCACGAATAAAGATATCGTGATCAGAATATAAAAACTTCTTAATTATCGGAAAGATATTCTCTGTTGTGACTCCGATTTGTCCTTTTTTATTAACCTGCATATTTATAATTTTTTAATTAATTTCTATTTATTGATAGTCAAAGAGTATGCCAACGGTTTTTTCATGCCAATTTGTCATAATGTGGTGTAACTAACCTGCAAACTTGTCTTTTAGTGGCTTATATATCTGCCAGTGACAACTACTAATTAGGGCGATTAGAAAAATGAATTTTCTAATCGCCCTAAATTATATTGTGAATTAAATATGTCCTATAAAAGATAGCCTTAAATTAGCTACACACCAACAGACTATTTACCCTTTTCAAGATTGAGCTTTTGAAGCACCTCACGACGTTTGTATGCAGGAAGAGCCTCTATCTCATCAATAGTGTATTTACGAGCAGGCTTTTTTACCTCTACTTCCGTAGTTTTATCACTATGGGCTTCAGTAACTACCTCAGGCTCTTTACCATCATCGGCAAATGGCAAAGGTGTACGATTATCAGAACTCTTTTTATATCGTGGAGTTATTTGATCAAAGTTAGCACCTGCAACTTCATGAATAACAATGTCTGTTGGTTCACTAGGCACTTTTACAGCGACAGGTTTTTCATCATCATCTAAAGATACATATTCAATAGCTCCACCACTCTTAGCACCTTGTTCAGGGGTATTATTACCACCTTTAGCAACATTAGCAGGGTCGGTTAAAACATATTCACTACCACAATCAGCCAACGGAGCATCATTAGTCGTAGTATTAGACTCAGGATCAAAAGCTACCTTTTCAATAACTACTTCTCCCTCTTCAGATTCAGTTTTAGATTCAGTTTTGGATTCGTCTTTAGCTTCACCTTTAGCTTCGCCCAACACACCACGCTCACCTGACATATTATCTGTATGTATATTACCTCCAAGATCAATCTTTTCAGCATTTCCAAAACGTGTTGCAATAATAATAAGGCTTACCTCATTCTCTTTTAACGCACTGTCAGCACCTGCACCCCATATAATATTGGCATTGCTACCAGCAGCAGCCTGCACATGACCTATAATAGCATGAAGTTCGCCCATTTTAAGCTCTTTTTGATTCCACGATATATTGATCATTATATCTTGTGCGCCAGTAATATTATTTTGATTTAGCAAAGGTGATTGCAACGCATGTTCAGTTAGTTCAATAGCAACATTTTCGCTATTAACCTCAGCTGAAGAGTACCCAAGCAGTGCTATACCACTGTTACTCATCGTTGTAAACACATCAGCAAAGTCGACGTTTACTTTATGCTCTTTGGTAATTGCCTCAGCTATACCCTTTGCTGCTATTGCTAATATATCATCTGCCTTGCTAAAAGCGTCTGAAAAGTCAAGATCACCATACATTTTACATATATTCTCATTGTCGATAACAATAAGAGAATCAACATACTGCTTTATCTCTTCAAGACCAGACTCTGCCTGACGTAGGCGCTTTGGTCCTTCCAATCGGAAAGGTATAGTAACTATACCGACAGTTAATATACCTAAATCTTTGGCTATCTTTGCAATAACAGGTGCAGCACCTGTACCAGTACCACCACCCATTCCTGCGGTGATAAACACCATACGAACATTAGATTTTATTAATTTTTCGGTTATCTCTTCGGCTGTTTCAAGTGCTGCATCACGCCCTTTTTCAGGTTGATTTCCTGCCCCTAATCCATTTGTCAACTTACTTCCTAGCTGTATCTTAACAGGCATATTACTTCGTCGTAACGCCTGTGCATCAGTATTACAAACAAGGAAATTTACGTTATGCACACCAATATCATACATATACTGAACTGCATTTCCACCACCGCCTCCAACGCCAATAACCATTATATATGACGATTCGTCAACTTCATTGCTAACTAGAATATCTATAACTTCACTCATCTTAACACTAATTTGTTTATAATTATTATATCTAAAACACCTCCACCAAAACTTAATAGGCGATTAAAGTGTGTCGTCTTCTAAATCTTCTGGATCAAATATCTCTTTAGTCTTCTGAACAAGAGACTTAAACCAATTTTGCTTACCATCACCATCATGAGTATCATACTCTAAATCTTTAGAGTCATCGATATCATCATAGTTTACATTATCAACATGGCTATTAACTGGCGTATTATTGGCAGCCTGCTGCTTATTTAGCTTGTTGTTCTCGCCATATATTGTAGTATCTTGCTGTGATTGAACACGAGGTGTTGGTCGCACTTCTTGATATCTTGAAGGAGCAGCCTCTTGATAACCATCACTTCTGCCATCTTGATATCCTCCAGTTCTACTATCTTGATAAGTTGTATTTCTATCTTCTTGGTAAGATTGTGCCCTATCAACCTTCGGAGCAACAGGCTTTGGCTTCTTAACAATTGCCGTTTTTGTACCCTTGCCAATTTCACTACCTCGCAGTAAAACACCCACTGCCGTAGAGTATTGAGGTGTTTTCACCAACTCAATAGAGTCATCTGTAAGATATAACGTAGGAGATGCAACTCTTATTTCACGATTAAGATGTAGTGCAAAAAGCTTATCTACATCTTTCAACAGAGAGCAACCACCAGTAAGGACAATAGGTCCTTTTATTCTGTCGCTATACCCAGACTTGTCGATTATATCTTTCACTGCTTCAACGATATCCATCATTCGTGCCTCTATGATAGATGCTAAAACCTTTTGTGGTATCTCTTTTGATGGCAGATTATTTACACTTGTAAGAGTGATAACCTTGCTTGGAGAGGCTAAGCTGCTAAGCGCACTTCCAAACTGCATCTTTAGCTTCTCGACATTGCGTTCAAGTACGCCAAACTCTTTTATATCTTTATTAATAAGGTTGCCACCAATAGGCACAACACCCATATATCTTATTGTTTTATCGTAATAGATACATACATCGGTAGTTCCTCCACCTATATCTACAACAACTACACCAAGTTCCTTTTCATCATCAAGCAAAAGCGACTCAGATGAGGCAAGTGAGCTAAGCACAACATCTACCAAAGCCACCTGACTACGGTTTAAACACCTTTCAAGGTGTTTAAGGTTTTGCGTGCGTCCTAATACTATATTAAATCTTCCCTCAAGCTTTTTGCCAATCATGCCCACAGGTTGCAGTATATCATTATCACCATCAAGGATATAATTTTGAGGTAAAATATGTATAATTGCCTGTCCTGCATCTACTTTTACGTTAAACATACTCTCTGATAGCTTCTCAACATCTTTGCGTGAAACCTCAGAGTCGTCTGTTGTAATGAACACATAACCACTATGTAATGAGCATGATAGATGCTCACCTGAAAGACTAACATACGCTTCGCTAATCTTTATATCATATTTATCAACTATCTCTGCAAGAGATTGGTTTATAGAGGCTACAATCTGCTCAACATTACGAACATCTCCACGTGCCATGCCTACCGATGGAGTTATTGCAGAGCCGACAATTCTAAGCTTACCTTGCTCGGCACGCTCGCCTACTAATGTTACTATATTACTTGTTCCAATATCAATTGCTACTATATGATTTACTCCTTCAGCCATAATATATAGGTTTTTATTTTTATTCTTTGTTGTTATTATGTTTTTGTTGTTATAACAATATCTTTATATCTCGTATCTATCTTTTTATACCTTCCCCAAGTGTTGCTATCTGCTATTTTTTTATATACTGCACGCAGTTTATTTAAATAATGAAGGTAGCTAGCAGTCTCGTCAATATCACACAATAACACCGAGTGCACCCCTACACGTGGAGTGAGTTCTATCTGATTTTTGTTGTTAATATTAATCTGTACAATCATGCTATTCCAAAAAGTATCTTCCTTCACAATTTGTACAAAGTTAAGCAGATTCTTTAATTTTCTATAATTTTTTTGCTTTTTTTCTTTAATCTGTAATAAAAAAGCTTCTGAGCACGTCACAACGTGTGTATCAACTGTAAAATAATTTACTACTGGTGTTAAATTATGATAATTATCTACATAATAGCTTTCACCATTATCTGCCATAAGCCTAAAGATAACATCTGTTTGCTTGATATCAACAGTAATTATTTTGTCTAATATCAAGTAGGCCTCCACCTCTTCAACAAACGGCAATAGGCTAACTGCTTGTTCTATCGAATCGAGCTCTACCTCTTCAATTAATGCACACCATTTTTTGATGGAGTCGCTAGCAAGTAGGTCTAAAACTATCTGCTTAGTGACAAACTTTAATGAGTCACCATTATATATATTTACATCAATACTCTCTACCGACTTACCCTCTTTATTGCTAGATATAGAGAGAAGCGAGACACCAAAGAGCATGATGACAATAGAGGTGACTATAATGTCGATATGCTTACTCATCAAACAGATCTATTATCTTAGGAACAAACAGATCTATATCACCAGCCCCAAAGGTAACTATTACCTCATTTGTATCTCCTGAAATAGCATCAATAAGCAGATCTTTACCTACGATTTGTTTATTTTCAATAGTAATGCCATTTAATATTATTTGTGAAGTAACCCCCTCTATCGGAAGCTCACGTGCAGGATATATAGGAAGCAACAAAACCCTATCAACTAATGAAAGCGACTCTGCAAACTCTACGGCAAAATCATTGGTTCGGCTAAAAAGATGAGGTTGAAAAATTGCCGTTATCTTTTTATTTGGAAACATCGATTTTATAGAGGTGATTGTTGTTGATAGCTCTCTAGGATGGTGTGCATAATCGTCAATATAAACCCTATTAGGACGGTTAACATGGAGCTCAAACCTGCGTTTTACACCTCTATAACTCGATATAGCCTCCTTTAAAAGCTGCTCATCACACCCTATTCGGGTTAACATAGCAACAGCACCAATACAGTTTTCAACATTTACTAAGGCTGGAATACCTAACTCGCACCCCTTAATTACTCGCTCAGGGGTAACTATATCAAACCTATACAAAGCATCTTCTTTAAGTTCTATATTTGTAGCATAAAAGTCGGTGCTAGGATCATCAAGAGAGTAGCTAAAGTAGCTCACTCCATCAATAGGTGTTATATCTACTCCTTTTTTAGAGATAACAACACCGCCACGCTTTACCTGCGATGCAAACTCGTTAAAGCTCTCTTTCATAGCCTCGTGAGTACCATATATATCAAGGTGGTCTGCGTCGGTAGAGCTAATAAGTGCAATTTGTGGATGAAGCTGCAAAAATGAACGGTCAAACTCATCTGCCTCAACAATCATTACATCGCCACTGCCAAGCACTACATTATTACCGAAATTTTTTGATATGCCTCCTAAAAAGGCACTACCTCCACCATATACACCATCTGAAATCTTTAAAGAGCCATAAGCCAACCACGCCAACAAAGTAGAGGTTGAGGTCTTTCCATGTGTGCCTGCAACTGCCATCAACTTGCTATTTGCGGTGAGTGTTCCTAACGCTTTAGACCTCTTTATAAGATTAAAATTGTTATCTGCAAAGTAGCATAGTTCACTATGATTAATGGGCACAGCAGGCGTGTAGATTACCAGTGTTTCTTCTTTAACAAGAAACTCCGCTGGTATAGCATCTATATTATCTTCATAATGTATAGATATGCCCTCGCTCTCTAATTTTCGAGTAAGAACCGTGCTTACCCTATCGTATCCAGCTACTGAACACCCTATATGATTGTAGTATCGTGCTATTGCGCTCATGCCAATACCACCAATACCTATAAAATATACACTTTTAATTTTCGACATCTCTTAAAATTTCTTTCGCTATAACTTTCGCAGCGTCTGTTTTTATAAAATTAACTATGTTTGCTCGCATCTCTGCAAGTTTTTGACCATCTTTTAACAGCTCTAGTGCATAAGGAACAAGCCTCTCTACACACTCAGCATCTGTTAACTTTAAAGCTGCTCCAGAAGCCACTAACTCTGCTGCATTTTTTGTTTGGTGATCGTCGGTAACACTTGACGACGGCACAAACACAACTGCTAAACCACCGCTAGCAACCTCGGTTACAGTAGATGCACCACTACGACACACTACTAAATCGGCTGCTGAATAGGCGTGCTCCATATTTGATATATAGCTACCTATCCATATATTATCTGGACACTCTCCTACAACATTTTTCATCTCTTCAAAGTAGTAGCTTCCTGTTTGCCATATAATAAATATATCTTTGCGCTCTTTAAGAACATCAATATATGCAACCACTGAATCGTTAAGCTTACGTGCCCCAAGACTTCCACCAGTAACAAATACCACCTTTTGATGCGGTGAGACACCAAATGCTGACAGTGCTTCTTCGCTCTTTGCTTTAAGCGACAGAAACCTGCTACTTATAGGATTGCCACTAACAACAACTGTTGATAACGGAAAGAACCTAGCGGTGCTATCATACGACACAAATGCCTTTTTAGCCCACTTGCCAACCATATGGTTTGCCGCACCTGCAAAAGAGTTACCCTCCCACACATAACGCAAAACCTTAACTTTTCGAGAGGCATACAACACAGGCACACTAGCATAACCTCCAAAACCCATAACTACATCAGGCTTGAACTCTTTAATGATTTTTTTAGCTTTAAATATAGCCCTAACCATATTATAAGCGATATTTATATTCTTAAACGATAACGACCTTATAAAACCTCGCACAGGCAACCCAACAATGTTGTAGCCACTCTTAGGAACAAGGCTCATCTCCATTTTTCCCTCAGCACCTACAAATAGAGCCTCAACATTATCACGCCCAAGCTCCTGCTCTAGCGCCTTAACAACAGATATAGCAGGGTTGATATGCCCCGCTGTTCCGCCACCACTAACTATTATCTTTAACATCTTCTCTCTCCTTCCATATTACTCCTTTATATTGAAACTCATCTTCTTCAGTGAAAAGCTTTGCAATAACCACATCTTTGCCATCTTCATCAACACCCATATCCTCTTCTACAAGAATCTGCTGCCAATCGTCAAGTAGTATTTTACGTTTATCTTCTCTATCTTTTGCCTTGCTTTGAATATTAAACTGCCTACTAACACCTAATATTATACCAAACATAATCGATGTAAACAGCAACGATGAGCCCCCCTTACTTATAATAGGTAAAGGCTGCCCTGTAACAGGAAAAGCTGTAACCGACACCCCAATATGGGTAAGCGCCTGAATGGTGATTAGCAAGCTTAGCCCCAAAACCAAAAATATAGGGAAAGAGTGGTCACTACGCATAAATATTGATATGGCTCGATAGAATATCCAAAGATAAGCAAAGAGAATCAATGCACCAACAATTAAACCATACTCCTCTATAACAAAGGCGTAAGCGTAGTCTGAGTATGGGTGAGGAAGGTTAGAACGTTGAGTGCTCTGCCCCGGGCCCTTTCCCATAAGCCAACCAGAGGCTATAGTAATCTTTGCCTGCTCTTGCTGAAACTTAACAGCTGAATTTTCTTGACTACCACTACCATCGGTATCGGGTTGAAAAAAGGTTACTACCCTACTAGTCCATGTATCAGCACGACCTACACCAAATGTTTTAAGTATCAACACTATAAAGGCAAAGGCAACCAATGTACAAAAGATTAGCTTAGCAAGCTCTTTGATCCGCACCCTTCCAATAAAAAGCATGATAAAAGAGGTAATACACATAATAAGAGCAGTAGAGAGGTTTGTTAAAACCACCAAAAAAGCAGCTATCGCAATAGGTCCAATAATTGGCAGTGTATTTTTAATGAATATATTTAGATTACGAACAGGAAACTTTTTCCAGTTGAAATAGTTTAAACTCGGCACTAAACGTATATTTTCTATCATCTTTTGACGAGAGCTAAGCTGTACAGAAAGAACAATGATAAGTGATATCTTAAGAGGATCAGAGGGCTGAAAGGTCACTCCCATGACTGACAACCAGCGCTTCTCGCCATTAATTTCATCACCAAATATTAGTGTATAAACCATCAACGCCAAAGTAAAATAGAATATTTTCATGCCATACCGGCGGTAGAATCGATAGTCTATAAGATGCACTATATACATGGCTAACACAGAAATACCTACATAAATAACCTGCTCAATAAGATAACTAGTAGTTTCACCGTTATTTTTATCATAAGCCAAAGAGCCCGTAGAAGAAAACACTACCACAATAGAGAATAACATCAAAAAGATGAGTATACTCCACAGAGCAATATCCCCTCCCGATATACGTAGTAACCTATCTTTAAATATTGACGCCATGACTATTTATATTAAATTATATTGTTACTCTCTAACTTTTGAAGGCATTTTAGCTATTGCCTTTTTAAACTGCTCTCCTCGATCTTCATAATTTTTAAAAAGATCGAAACTTGCACACATAGGCGATAGCAACACACAATCACCTTTTTTGTAGACTGTACGTATACATTTAATAGCCTCACTTAACGATGAGGTTGAATATATATATGGTATAACATTAGTAAAAGCTTCGATCAACTTATCGTTATTGGTACCCATACATATAAGCGTAGTAACCTTTTTATCTATCATTGGATAGATAGAGGTATAATCATTGCCTTTGTCTACTCCACCAGCGATCCACACCACTGGTCTATCAATAGCTTGCAGAGCGTACATTGCTGAGTCTACATTGGTTGCCTTAGAGTCGTTGATAAATAGTACATTATCACGCTCACATATAACCTCCATTCGGTGCTCTACCCCTTTAAAATCATAGATAGTCTTAAGTATAGAGTCGCTATCAACACCAACCAACAAGGCTACCCCTGCTGCTGCCATAATGTTATATACATTATGAAGACCTAGAACCTGCACCTTACTTCGATCTATAACAAGCTCTATATCGCCAAAGTTAAATACTATATTATTATCCTCTTTATTAAGGTATATGCCATTTAGAAGAGTGTCATTTACACTAAATGGTATTGTATTCATCATAAAAACCTCTTTATGAGAGAGCATATAACCAAGTATATTAGGGTCGTCCATGCAGTATAGAAGCGTGTCTGACTTATCCATGTTTTGAGTGATCTTAAACTTGCTGCTTTGATAGAGAGAAAAATCATAGTTATACCTATCAAGATGGTCGGGGGTGATATTTGTTATAATAGCCAAATCAGCCTTAAACTGGCTCATGCCATCAAGCTGAAAGCTGCTAAGCTCTAACACATACCAATCACGCTGCTCGGTAGCTACCTGATATGCGAAACTTGAACCTATATTTCCTGCCACACCAACATTATAGCCTGCATCAACCAAAATTTGATGCACAATAGTGGTGGTGGTGGTCTTTCCATTACTACCAGTGATACATATATATTTTGCATCACAGTATCTACTTCCAAACTCTATTTCAGATATTATAGGGATATTATTCTCTTTTATCTGCTCTATTATAGAGATGTTATCGGGTATACCTGGGCTCTTGATACATAAAGTGGCATCTAAAATACGATCTATGGTATGAGTGTTCTGCTCGTATTCGATACCCCACTCTTTCAACATATCTATATATTTCGGTGCTATATCTCCATTATCTGAGAGAAAAACATCTATATTTTGCTTTTTGGCTAGTATTGCACTGCCAACGCCACTCTCGCCTGCTCCTAAAACAACTATCTTTTCCATTTTTAATTATCGAACTTTAAATGTAGCTAATGTAACAGCTGCAAGTAACAACTGAATTATTATGAAACGTGTAACTATCTTCACCTCAAAGAAACCAGACTTCTGGAAATGATGATGCAAGGGCGCCATTTTAAAAACTCGCCTACCTACACCATATCTTTTACGTGTATATTTGAAATATCCAACTTGAATAACCACCGAAAATGCTTCGACCATAAATACACCACAAAGGATAGGTAAAAGCAACTCTTTGCGGATGAGTAGTGCAAAAACCGCAATTATACCACCTATTGCCAATGAACCAGTGTCGCCCATAAAGACTTGTGCTGGATAATTGTTGTACCATAAAAAACCGATCAATGCACCCACAAATGCTGCACCAAATACAAACAGCTCGCCTGTACCTGGAAGATACATGATATTAAGATAGTCTGCATATATTACATTACCTGATATATATGCCAAGATTGCTAACACCGTGCCAATAATGGCAGAGGTACCCGCCGTAAGACCATCAAGACCATCTGTAATGTTTGCTCCATTTGACACCGATATAATAATAAAAATAGCCGCAATAGTATAAACCAACCAGCCGTATAAATCACTCGATTCATCAAATGGAGAGAATGTATTATAGTCAAACTCATTATCTTTCAAAAATGGTATTGTAGTAAGTGTCTTAGACTCTGCTGTTTCAGTGTAACTAGCTGTTGAGACTACACCTCTGCCCGAAAGAGCAACATCACGAACCACAACCTGCTCACTCTTCCACATAGTAACCCCCACGATAATTCCAAGACCTACCTGACCAGCAATCTTAAACTTACCACTTAAACCCGCTTTATCATTTTTTGCAATTTTCATGTAGTCATCAATAAAGCCTACTGTACCAAGCCATATTGTGCTAACAAGCATCAACTGCACATAAACATTGCTAAGGTCACAAAAAAGCAATACTGGTGCAATTATCGAGATAAGTATTATAACTCCACCCATCGTTGGCGTGCCTTTTTTTTCTAATTGCCCTTGAAGCCCTAAATCACGCACTCCCTCACCTATCTGCTTTCGTTGCAGGTAGTTGATAACCCTACGACCAAAGATTGTACCAATAAGCAGTGCTATAATAATGGCTGCTGCTGACCTAAATGAGATAGACCTTAACATATCTACCCCTGGTATATCGTATATAAAACCTAACTTTGTTACAAAATATTCTATCACCTTGCTATTTTCTTAAATTAAATGACTGTTTACCACCTCTTTGTCGTCAAAATGTACCTTTACACCTTGGCTGTCTTGATAATTTTCGTGTCCTTTGCCAGCAATAAGTATTATATCGCCATACAAACCTTTTTTAATAGCCTCAGCATCTGACTTCTTAGCCATCATAACAGCTGTTGCAATTGCTTGTGCTCGGTCTGTAATAACAATATACTTGCCTGCATAGCTTGCCTCACCTGCAACTCCCTTAAGCATATCTTCAAGAATAGCATTCGGCTCTTCAAAGCGAGGGTTATCAGAGGTTAGTATCGCTATGTCACTCGCCTCGACTGCTATTTTTGCCATTATCGGACGTTTTGTAGCATCACGATCTCCTCCGCACCCTACAACAGTGATGATTCTCTGTGAGGGGCGACGTATGCCATCTATTGTAGATAACACATTTTCGAGTGCATCGGGGGTGTGTGCATAGTCAACTATTGCAACAACTCCTTGAGGAGATATTTGGTAGTCAAACCGCCCTACAACACTCTCTAAAAGGCTTATCTGACACAAAACCTGCTCTTTATCGACACCTAGCTCTACTGCCGTAGCATATACACCAAGAAGATTATAGGCGTTGAACCCTCCAATAAATCGCACCCACACCTCTTTTGAGTCTATCATAAGCTGCATACCTCCAAACATCGATTCGATAACCTTACAACGGTAATCTGCCATCATCTTCAAACCAAAGCTCTTCGCCGTAGCTGCGCTGTTTTGTATCATCACCTTACCATTACGATCATCGCCATTATATAGTGCAAAAGCGCCTTTTGGCAAGGCATCAAACAGTCCTTTTTTTGCCGCTATATAGTGTGCAAAAGTATGGTGATAATCGAGATGATCGTGAGTTATATTAGTAAATAATGCACCTGTAAACTCTAAGGACTCGATTCTATGTTGACAAACACTATGCGAGCTCACCTCCATAAAGCAGTAACTGCACCCTTGCGCTACCATCTCGCTAAGAAGCTTATTGAGCTTTACAGCATCGGGTGTAGTGTGTGACGAAGCTATCTCTGTATCGTTGATTTTATAAATTACAGTAGAGATAAGACCTACACCGAACCCTAGTTTACGAAACAGATCGTATAGTAGTGTTGCAGTTGTGGTTTTGCCGTTAGTGCCTGTGATACCAACAAGCTTTATTTTTTTGCTTGGCTCTCCATAAAAAAGCGATGCCACCTGCGCCAACGCCTTATCGCTATGCTCCACCTCGATATACTCTACCCCATCATGGAGCACTTTGGGTAGCCATTGACATATAATTGTTGTTGCACCCTTTTCTATTGCAGAGTCGATAAAGTTATGCCCGTCAGACTTTGTTCCTTTAATAGCAACAAAGAGCCCTCCAGCCACTACTTCACACGAATCGAACGTCACCCCCGATAGGTTAATGACTCTATTTAAAAAGCAGATTTCCACTTGATTTATTTTTAATTATTAAAATATAATGAGATACATAACGCAAAGATAAATAAAAATATTAAATTTGTGATATAAAAAATAAATAGTATTAAATAATAGTATATTTTGTGAAATCCGAAAAGTTTATTTATAGCGATTCATCACCATTTGATTCAGTGGGAAATGGCATTACAAGACAGATATTAGCATACGATAAATCGCTTATGATGGTACGTGTATGTTTTGACAAAGGGAGTATTGGAGCTCTTCATACTCACCTACATAGCCAAGCTACTTATGTTGTTAGTGGTCAATTTATTGTTGAAATAAACAAAGAGATTGCTACGTTATCAGCAGGCGATAGTTTTTATGATGCACCAAATTTTCATCACAGTGTAAAGGCACTAGAGGCTGGCGAGCTAATTGATACTTTTTCTCCTATGCGTGAGGATTTTATTAATATTGATGCTCGATAGGTATTTGGAGTTTTGTTTGTTAATAAGTGGTGTTTGTTGATGGACAATATTTATTAATAAACACACTTATCGATTAAAGGTCTTTGCATTTGATTAATTTATCAACTGTTCCGTCTTATTTGGAATTTTTGTAGTTTTGATATGGGCTTCTGTTAATTTCCATACATAGTACTTGATGTTTTTAAGGATAAAGACAATTGCGTATCAATAAAACATAACAACAGCAAACCTTCTAATTTAGTAATCAAATAACAATACTATAAAGGAGATATAATAGTGATTGTCACAAATTAACAAAAAAAAAATCAAAAAAAATTACTGCTACTCAATTGTAATTAAATTGCCCTTATATCTGAATAAAATTAGGCGTATCATCTTTTCGAACAAAAAAAATAAAATAACAAACAGGCACTATACTGTAATCATTTTTTGAAATACAACAGTTATTAGTTACAAATTGTTACCTCTCGAAAAAATATCAGCAAAAAATAAACCAAATACAATAATACACATATATTTTAAAATCTTAGCCGAAGTTACAAATTGCAACTATAACTACACCCAAAATAACCAATAAATATGTTTTTGGCTATTGTTTATTGAAATATATTAACTATATTGCAAAAGTGAGATTAAAATAAGGGTACACAACCGCTTTAATTTCACAAAACAATTATAATTATATCATTTTTTAACTTTTAAAACAAATTAGTATGAGAAAATCTACAATTCTATTACTACTTGTACTTTCCACTGTTGCGCATACAGCTTTTGCGCAATCAAGGCAAGTGACAGGTATCGTTACTAGTTCTGCCAACAACCAGCCTGTTATAGGTGCTACGGTTATTGTAGACGGAACTGCAAATGGTGACATTACTAACACCGATGGTAGATATACCATTAGTAATGTAAATGGACCAATATCTCTTTCAGTATCTTTTATGGGATTCAAAACTGCAAAAGCAACTATTACAAGCTCTGCAACGACTCAAAATTTCAGTTTAGAGGCAGATGCGCTTAGCATAGATGAGGTAGTAGTTACAGGTTTAGGAATAAGTCGCTCGAAAAAAGCGCTAGGCTATGCTGTTCAGCAGGTCGATGGCGAAGAGCTAACAGAGGTTCGCACAGGAAATGTTGTGAACTCGCTTTCAGGACGTGTTGCAGGCGTGCAGATTGTATCTTCATCAGGACAGCTTGGTGGAGGTGCTAAAATCAACGTTCGTGGCAACACCTCACTAACAGGTAACAACCAACCCCTATTTGTTGTAGATGGTATTCCTATATCAAATGCCGATTATTCAGGAGATTACAACCTAGGTAACTTTGCAAGTGATATCAGCCCAGACGATATTGAGAGCATGAGTGTACTAAAGGGAGCATCTGCTACTGCTATATATGGTTCACGTGGTGCAAATGGTGTGATTCTAATTACTACTAAAAAAGGTGGTAAAACAGGTAATAAGAACTTTGGTATAACAGTTAGCTCATCGGTAACATTTGACAAGGTGGCTATAATGCCAACCATGCAGACTCAATATGGTGGTGGCTCAATGTCAACATTCGGAAAAACTACTATTGATGGTAATGAGTATAACATTGCAGAGTATGCAGCAGATGCTTCATGGGGTCCTAAGCTTGATGGTACACAGTATCTTCCTTGGAATGCTTTAGATCCACAATATGCAGATGACTACCTAAAAACACAGGCGTGGGAATATCCTGAAAATGACTTCTCAAGCTTCTATAAGATGGGTGTTGGTTTAAACAACAGTATCTCGGTTTCAGGATCAGGCGAATCACACTCGTATAGATTATCGTACTCAAACCTACACCAAACTGGTACAACAGACAACTCGACACTTAAGCGCAACACTGTATCGTTTAATGCAACAGTAGATATTAGCAAGCATATAGACTCATGGATTAGTGGAAGTTACTCAAACACTAATACTATTGGTCGACAATCGACTGGATATACCGATAACAATGCTTCAAAGAATATATTTCAATGGTCACAAACACAGCTAGATTACCAAGACCTTAGAGACTATGAAAATCCTGATGGGTCGCAGCGTGTATGGAATAGAACTAGTGCTACTAATCCTAAGCCTCAGTATATAGACAACCCATACTGGACGCTTAACAATAACTATATGTCTGATAATAAAGATAGATTTTATGGTAATACAGGAGTGAATATCAATATAACTGATGATATAAAGATTACAGGACGTGTTGGTGTTGATATGTGGAACTACACTGTACATGAGCGCACCTCAGTAGGATCGGTAGCTCTACCAGCTTACACGTTGGCATCTAGAAGCAGCGTAGAGTCTAACCTTGACTTATTTGCAACATATAACACTAGATCATCTAACGATAAGCTTGGTGTTAATGTATTAGTAGGAACAACCTCTAACGATCAACAATATGCTCTGTCGGGAGGTGAAACAAACGGTGGTTTAGTAATACCTGGAGTTTACAACCTAAAGAACTCTGTAAATAAGTCTGATCTATATGACACAAAGACACAGTCACGCATCAATGCTATTTATGGAAGTGTTACTTTAGATTGGGATAGGTTAGTATATTTTGACATGACAGCTCGTAACGACTGGTCAAGTACTCTACCTGCATCAAATAGATCATACTTCTACCCTTCTGTAAACTTAAGCCTTATGCTTAATGAAATAGGATCTCTTAAAGATTTAGAGTGGTTAGACTATGCAAAGGTACGTGGAGGATATGCACAGGTGGGTAACAGCACAACACCTTACAACCTATACAACTACTACACTGTTGATAACCCATTTGCAGGTAACCCAGTATTTGGTATCAGCGATCAGTTTAAAAATTCTAACCTAAAACCTGAAAGTACTAGATCATGGGAGATAGGATTTGAGGCGCTTATGTTTGAAAGAAGATTAGGTATTGATATCTCTTACTACCAAAAAAGCACTATTGACCAGATTATTCCAGCATCAATATCAACTGCTACTGGTTACAGATCACGCTTTATAAATGCAGGTGAGTTATACAATAGCGGAGTAGAGGTTACTATTAATGCTACACCAGTACAAAGCAAGAGTGGGTTCCGCTGGGATTCACAAGTCAATGTAACAACGATTAACAACTTAGTAAAATCTATCGCTCCAGGTATCGAGCAGATTAACCTAAGTAGCATATTCTCTACATATTCGAGCGCAATAGTTGGCGAATCGTACCCAATGCTTTATGGCACTAACTACGTTCATGGTCCAAATGGAGAGAGGCTGGTAGATAAAAATGGTAACTACTTAACAACACAAGAGTCGTTAGGAAAGGTTACTCCAGATTTCACTTTAGGTTTTTCTAATACATTTTCATATAAGAACTTAGAGCTAAGTGTGTTATTTGATATGCAGATGGGCGGTAATATGTTCTATCTATCTCATGCGTTTGGTATGTACTCGGGTATGCTTCCAGGTACAACTATAGCGACAAATGTACCTGGTAAAGATGGTGACATTCGTGAACATGGTTATATAGTAGATGGTGTGTATGGTCAAAACAAATTTGACACAGCAACAGGAACATACAAGCCAGAGTATACTGATGCAACAGGAGGTAAAACTAGCGCAAATGGTGTTGCAAACAGCAGTGTAATAAGCGGTCA
>CAMQVM010000005.1 GCA_947038135.1 uncultured Rikenellaceae bacterium | reverse complement strand
CTCTCGATTGTCTCATCTGAGATGCGCTGAAAATGCCAATTTTGATTCAAGCTCTCTACTTTTTGTGCTTGCAAACCACCTGCAAAACCTGTTAGACAAAATAGAAAAAGGGAAAGGTGTGTTTTTTTCATGTGTATTTAAAATTAGTTTAACATAATAGTTTAATTATTTAATAGAGATTATAAAATGTTCCAGCATTTTCATATCTCTATTAATAAGACAAATCGAAATGGTAGTTTGAGTAGTACAAATATTATTATTCTTTAAATAACCGACCAAAAAAGCAACAATTACCAAGCAAAAAGAGGCAAAATAGATACTATTAATTGGATGTAATAAGCTATTACATATATATTCTCATACGAAAAATTTGTTTTAACAATAAAAAATAATATCTTTGCCGACGTGTTGATGTAATTTATATAAACTATGCAACACTAATCTATTAAGTATAAAGTTTATTATTGTGCTCTAACATTCCAGTGTTACCATAAAACTTTTTAATTTTTATTAACTATACAAATTATTAAATGATGAAACAAATTAAACTACTAACAGTGCTATTAATAGTACTTGCTAATGTATCATTAGCTTCAAACAACACCTCTGACAATGAAACACATACATTAAAGAGAGAGACCGCCACCCAACTTAAACAGCACGACACCTTCGCTTTAGGTAATCGTACATTTCTAGTAAACGATAAACCATTTGTTATTCGTGCAGCAGAGATTCACTATCCACGAATACCAAAAGATTACTGGGAGCACCGCATTGAGATGTGCAAGGCAATGGGCATGAATACTATATGCCTATATGTATTCTGGAACTTTCACGAGCAAGAGATGGGGAAGTTTAATTTTAAGGGTCAACATGACATACGTGAGTTTTGTGAGCTAGCTCAAAAGCATGGTATGTATGTTATTATCAGACCTGGACCTTATGTATGTGCTGAATGGGATATGGGCGGATTACCATGGTGGCTACTAAAGAAAAAAGATATAAAGGTTCGTACCAAAGACGATAAGTTTTATATGGATAGAGTAGATATATTCATGAAAGAGGTAGGAAAAGAGCTAAGCCCTATGACCCTCAACAAAGGCGGTAATATTATAATGGTGCAGGTCGAGAACGAATATCCAGCATTTGGCGATGATAAGCAATATATGGAGCTTATAAAAGAGTCTGTTATAAATGCAGGGTTTGATGATGTACAACTATTCAGCTGCGCTTGGAGCTCAAATTTTAAATCGACAATGCTAGATGATGTTCTATGTACTATAAATTTTGGTGCTGGTTCAAACATCGACAATCAATTTAAAGAGCTAGCAAAAGACCAACCTACAATACCGCTAATGTGTAGCGAGTATTGGTCGGGGTGGTTCGACCATTGGGGACGTGCACACGCTACTCGCTCGGTAGAAAATATGTGTGGCAGCATGAAAGATATGCTCGACCGCAAGATATCTTTTAGCTTATACATGGCACACGGAGGAACAACCTTCGGGCAGTGGGGCGGAGCAAACACACCACCTTACTCAACAATGTTAACATCGTATGATTATGATGCTCCAATAAGTGAGGCAGGATGGGAAACAGAAAAATTTCATGCTGTACGTAAACTGCTTGGAAACTACCTTAATGAGGGGGAGTCTATTCCTGAATCAATTCCAGCCGCTAAAAAGGTGATATCAATACCTCAATTTAAAGTAAGCGAAGTAGCTCCTCTATTCGACAACCTGCCTAAAGCTGTTGAAATTGATACTATCCAACCAATGGAGCTGTTTGATCAAGGCTGGGGAACAATTATATATCGCACTACCCTACCTAAAGGAGGTGTTGACCGTATGTTAGTTATTGACGAGGTTCACGATTGGGCGATAGTATATGTTGGAGAGCAGGAGATTGGAAGATTAGACCGCCGCAAAGGAGAGACAAAATTGATTTTACCTATTACTGCTACCGATACTGAGCTGACTATTTTGGTTGAAGCTATGGGACGTGTAAATTTTGGCAGTGGAATTATCGACCGAAAGGGAATAACCGAAAAGGTAACAGTAGCAGATGGCAATAGAGTTACTGAGCTCAAAGGATGGAAGGTATATAACCTACCAGTAGACTACAAATCGCAGAGTAAAAAAAGCTTTACAGAGTCTGAAAAGAGCGATAAGCCAGCGTGGTACAGGGGTACATTTAATATAGAAGAGGTAGGGGACACCTTTTTAGATGTTTCTACATGGGGCAAAGGCATGGTTTGGGTTAATGGACACAACTTAGGACGCTTTTGGGAGATAGGACCACAGCAGACACTATATATGCCTGGGTGCTGGATGAAAGAGGGCGATAATGAGATTATTATACTTGACCTTGCATCACCTGAAAACACCACTGTTGAAGGGTTGAAAACTCCTATTTTAAACACTCTACATATTGAGGAGTCGCCATATAACAGAAAGGCAACAGACACTCTAAACCTTGCAAATCATAAGCCTGTTAAAGTAGGTGTATTTGAGAGAGGTAACAGATGGCAGACGATTAAATTTGATGAGATATACGACGCTAAATATTTCTGTATCGAGGCATTAAGCAGCTTTAAAAATGATGGTATGTCATCTATTGCAGAGCTATATTTGTTAGATGAAAAAGGCAAAGAGATACCACGAGACAAGTGGCGTGTATGCTATGCAGATAGCGAAGAGGTGGTTCTCGACAACTCAGATGCAGAGAAGGTATATGACCTACAAGAGTCTACTTTTTGGCATACCTCACGTGTTGATAATAAGCCTAGCTTTCCTCATAGCTTAGTGTTAGACTTGGGCGGTGATTATAAAATATCAGGATTTAAATATCTACCACGCCCTCAAGAAAACTCATCGGGCATGATTAAAGATTATAATATTTACCTATCTGAAAAACCTTTTGAAATGTAAAGGCGATTACATACAACATAAAAAAAGCGTGGTATCTCAAATGAGATACCACGCTTTTTTATGTTGCCTAACAAAACTATTAAAATTTTGTTGAATATATAAGCTATAACTATTCAGTAGCAGGCTGACCAGCTAATAGAGGCCAGTAAGGATTTTGGTACAGTGGAGAAGTACCTAAATCTGTAACTCCACCATCTGTTGGAAGAGTTGCCGACAGACGAATTTCGTATGCTGGAAGAGGAGACAAATAGTTTGCCTTGCTCCAGTTATATCCATTATAAAGCTCGTTGTTAACTTCTACAACTCTATAAGGACGTAAATACTTACTATCTGTTTTTGACGACACATTTTTATCTTTTCCTGTCTCAACTAGCTCACCAGCTTTATATCTTGTGTGCAGACTAGTCCAAAGATTAACACCCTCAGGAATATAGTTTTTAACTTGATCTAAAGCTCTCCAACGTTTAAGGTCATCCATACGGATACTCTCACCCAATAGCTCTAAACGACGCTCACGACGAATATTGTATAGTGTTGCATCTACCAATACACCCCCAGAATAAGTAGCCCAGTCGCTCTCTTTAGTTAAATTAGTCGCAGCAATTGTTGCATTGAAGTCTTCATCAATCATTGCACGCTTACGGATAGCTTTCCAGTATGCAGTAGCTGTACCATCTAAAGCACCATCACGCATATAAACCGCCTCGATATAGTTAAGATATGCTTCAACACCTCTAAAGATGATAGATCCAGCATCTGAGCCCGAGCTTCCACTTTCTGCATGAAGAGGGTTATAATTAAGATATTTACGGTTACGGTAACCTGTTAAATCTCTTGACTCTAAATCTGCTTTTGCTACAAATGGAATATCAAACGGTTCGGTAGGATTTAAAATTCTGTAAGTGTCTCCATAACCAAAGACAAATAACTGAAGTCTACCATCACGATCAGTTTTGATGTTGTTGAAATCATCATCACCACCATAACCACTAGCTGCTGCATAAATTGGCAGACCATTGCTCATTAAATAAGTATCAATAGCACCTCTTAACACACCACAACCAGCTCCTGCCATAATGTATTTTGATGTATGATGTTGAATATTTAAATCTCTATCATAGTCTCTCCAAAGAAGAACTTCAGGATATACACCCATATCTTCAGCAGAGAACATCTCAAAATAAGGATTCCACTTAGAGTGCTCGCCAGCATTAGGATTTACCAAACCGCTATTAGCTGTTAAAACAACCTTATCTGCAATCTCTTTAGATGCACTAGCTGCTTGATCTAAAAAGAATTTTATCTCTGCATCTAAATCAATAGAGAAGTCTGCATTATAGTCAGCTTTAGCTCCTGGCCACTGCGCATTACCTGGAACAAAAGCAGTACCTTTATGATAAGTCAACCAACTTGCCTCGTATAGGGCTACTCGTGATTTGATAAGCAAAGCTACATCTCTTGAAATGCGGTTTTTATTCTTAAATGAGCCTTGAAGCAAACTTAACGATCTGTCAATATCTTCGAGAATAAAACGGGCTACTTTATTACGAGGAGCACGCTTACTTTGTGATATCAACAGCTCTTTATTATCTACAAGAAGCTCTGTAACGATTGGAAAATCGCCATATCTTTTAAGCATATCAAAATATTTCCACGCACGTAAAACATACATCTCACCAATATAATGATCTATATTAGCTGTGCTACCTGCAATAACACCTGCTTCTTTATTCTCTAAAACTGTTTTCAAGAAAAAATTGGCGTTGCGTATTGCACTAAATGAATAACTATCAGAGGTATTCTCTACACGACGATTACCAGGAACCCAAAGTGAGGTTGACCCTCCCGATGTAATGGCATTATCAGTGTGAAAATCGTTGGCAAAAGTACCAACACCATAGCCACTATGAGAAGTAAAATCATAAGCTTTGATAGTATATGCTGCTAAGTCAGCCTCTGTTTTCAAGTAGTCTTCTGGTGTAACTTCATCTAATGGTGATCTATCTAAAAACTTGTTACAAGAGTTTAAAACACCTACACTAGCAATAAGGCCCAGCCCTACTACATATTTCTTTATATTAATTCTCATTTTTTATATATTAAAAGTTAATATTTAAACCAACCGATACTGTCATAGATAGAGGGTAAAGTTTACCATTTCCCCATGATCCACCTAATGCCTCTGGATCAAAGATCGAGCTAAGCGATGTACCAGTCCATAGATTATCAGCAGACACATAAACTCTTACAGTCTGTAACCCAACTTTGCTTAGTACTCTATCAGGTAAGTTATACCCTATTTGAACATTTTTAAGACGAATATAAGCAGCATTTTGCAGGTAGCCTGATTGTATTTCCTTATTTTTACCTCCATCATCAAACATTGGACGAGGGTAATAAGCATCTAGGTTTGCACCTAATGGATCGCCCTCTGGACGGAAGAAGTCCATGTGTTCAACAAACGCAGCAGACTGCCAAACACCACCATCAGCACCCCAGAAATAAGCACCATCTAAAGAGTAGTCACGCTTAGATGTTCCTTGGAAGAACACACTTACATCAAAGCCTTTCCAAGCTGCATCAAGAGATATACCGAAGTTATAACGTGCTGTTGTGTTACCTATAATAGTTTTATCTCCAGTGTTAGACAATGTACCATCACCACCATTAATTTCACCATCACCATTTAGGTCTTTATACATGATATCTCCAGCAGACCAGTTAGAGCCCAAAGCACCCTGACCAGAATTAGCAAGGTGATTATCCATCTCTTCTTGCGATTTTGCTATTCCAGCAGTTTCATAACCCCATATTTCACCAGACATTTTACCGTTGTACCAAGTATCAAACTTGCCTGTTTCGTTTGGGTAGTTTGTAATTTGCTGCTGTGCATCTGAAAGAACAACTTTTGCACCATAGCTAAAGTCACCGATATTATCTCTCCAGCTCACCTCTAAATCGAAACCATACGACCTCATATCTGCATTATTAACCTTAGGAACGCTAGTACCAAGAATCCCAGGAAGCTCTGGTGCAGGACCAATCATATCGTTTGTTGCACGCTCGAAATATTCAAATGTTCCTGTTAAGCGGTTGTTGAACATACCCCAGTCAATACCAATATTCCACGACTCAACAGTTTCCCATGTCATAAAAGAGCTAACTATACCTGGAGCTGAAGCTGTATTAGGCTTTAAGCCATCAACAAGCCAACTTCCGTTTGCTGACCCAATTGGCATTGTTTGGTAAAATGGATAAAGAGAAGAAGTGTTCATATTTCCTAGTTGACCCCACGATGCTCTTAGCTTAAGAGTTGATATTTTGTGTGATATTGGCTCAAAGAAATCTTCACGAGCAATATTCCAACCTGCCGAAACTGAAGGAAACACTCCCCAACGTTGATCACCAATAAATCGAGATGTACCATCAACACGAGCATTTACCTCTGCCATATATTTCTCTTTGTAGTTGTAGTTCATACGACCAAAGAAACCTGCTGTTGACCAATGGTTATAACCGCCATCAGCTCGTGCATTACTTGTAGCTGTATCAAGTGTAGGTACAGATGTAGTTATAAGACCATCTTTAACTCCACTAATATTACGATATTCCGATAGCTCAGCATTAAAACCTCCCATAACCTTAAATGAGTGACCATTGACAGATTTAGAGAAATCAGAGTATATATTTGTAGTCATATAAGACTCTTTTGAAGAAGTCTCACCGACACTACTTTTTCCTGCAGCGTGATCGCCACTCCATGCAATTGCAAAAGGTTGACCATCGACGTTATGAGCATATACTGGCAGCACATCATAATGGTTGTACTTAGTAGTAGTTTTCATATTCGCTTCAGCAACAATGCGCCAATCTTTGATAGGCTCAGCCACAAATTGAATTTGATTAGTTAAATAATCATTTTCATTGATGTCTAATCCTCCACTTTGCATTTGTGACATACCTGTACCATCTAATAGATGACCATTATTGTCATGTGTAGGCATGGTTGGCCAAGTACGAGATATATTGTGAAAAAACAGAGGTGTCATATATGAAGGACGGTTATACGCCTCACGAGTCCACTTTACATTGTAATTTAAATCTAACCAATCATAAAGCTCAGCTTTTATACGAGCGTTAATTGTGTAACGCTTAAAATTATCTGAACCTTGCTTAATAAGTCCATTTTGATCTAAGAAGCTACCACTAAGAAGATACGTTACCTTTTCGTTACCTCCATTGATACTTAAATTATGCTCTTGTGAAGGTACCCAGCTATCATAAAACTGATCAAACCAATCAGTATTTGCATTTGAGCCCTCGTGAGCACCCCATACTTTAGGATCTTTGAAATCAGGAGTTGTACCCTCAGTAAGAGTCCCTGCCTGGTAATCTTGGATACGTTGCATCATATCAGTATTATATCTTACACCATCGCCATCATTAACCGAAGCTGCGTTCCAGTATTGAGCAAAAGTATATGAATCTAACATATCAGGAGTTCCAATAGGATTTGTAAAACGGACATTTCCAGAGTAGCTGACATTAGTTTTACCAACACTTCCACTTTTTGTGGTAATCAAAATAACACCAAATGCAGCACGTGAACCATATATTGCAGAAGATGCAGCATCTTTCAACACCGACACACTAAGTATATCGTTAGGGTTAATAGTGTTCATATTGCCCTCCATACCGTCAATAAGAATCAAAGGAGATGAGTTTGACCCATCACCAATACTACCTGCTCCACGAATATTTACACTTAGGTTAGAGTCAAGTGTACCACCTGAGCCAGTTGTTGAAAAGTTAAGACCTGGTACAACACCTTGAAGTGCTTGACCAACATTCTGAACAGGACGAGCCTCAAGAACATCTGCACCAACCATACTTACAGCACCAGTAACATTAACTTTCTTTTGAGTACCAAAACCTACAACTACAACCTCTTCAATACTTAAAGCATCTTCTTCAAGAACAACTACAAAATTTGTTCGGTTGTTAATCATAACTTTTTGTGGTGCCATGCCAAGCATACTCACTGTTACTGTGCCATTTGATGGAACACCCATAATAACTGCATCACCGTCAAGACCTGAAATACCACCTTTAGTATTATTTCCGTCAAGAATCACCGTAGCACCTATAATTGGCACGCCTTTTGCGTCTTTAACGATAACTTTGATATCTATGTTTTCTTGCTCACTCGCAATAATATTGCTAGTGGTAATAGCAGCAAAAACTCCATGAGGAGATAATGCACAGCCAAATAGTAGAAGTACTACTAGTCTTTTTATATGTACTGTTTTGTTCATAATATAAAATTTAAATGAAATATATTTATTTTGCAATCATATTTCGGGGGTTTAAACTAAAAAAAATGATCTTAAATGACTTATAGTCTGTTAATGAGAACAAATTGTTGACATTAACATAATTTTCAATTACTCTTTAATGGCCTATTTTAAATAAATTTTAATTATTACTATTAAAAAGAAAATGAGATTGGTTGGCAATTCCAATCCACTTTCGTACTATAATGAGAGTTATGCACTATGCATAACAGTCTATCTTGTAACTTTGTATTTTAATTGTATGACTAATACACCTAATTACAAACGTATTTAAATATGTAATAAAAGTTATATCAGGTATGCTCTTTAACTTACTCTCATTGCTGCTATTAATAGAGAGTGAAAAAGTGCTATTACGTGCATCATTAAATACTAACCATAGTTTTCATGTTCAACGATTACATAAGGCTAGCACAAATGTAAATATTAATTTTTATTATTCCAAATACCTACTATTCATTACTGCTAAAGTACTGCAACTTTGGTTACTAAACTATCCACCTACTTCATATAATATAATGAAACAGAAAACTGCAAAATTATTAAAATTCGTCACTTTTAAAACGTGAGTTAGTTAAATAATACATATAAATGATATTATTTAGTAATTATTGACATTTACGATTTTTAGATTATTTAAGAGAGCTAAGTTGTATTTAAAATTATAGTCATTTTAACAAATAAGACAAAAGAACAATACGACAAAATCCACAACTTCTTTGTTTTCAGATTATTGCCATATTATAGAATAGAAAATACTAACTCTATAGTAGTGAAATTTAATGAAAATAGTTAAATTCAAGTATTTATTAATTGATAAATTTCAAAAATGTTTAAAAAAGTTAATATAGATATAAAAATTAATCATTTTATTGAAAAGTACAGCAAATTTAGATTCAAAATAAGTAAGAGCTGATAAAATTATAACTCTTTATTTTACAATTTACAAATTAGCGATATTGGCAAAATCAATTTTTATAATTAAGATCGATTTTTGTTGTTGTAAACTCTGGGATATTGAATGTCCTCATAAACTCCTTATAAAACTTTGGATCATCTTGTGGCAGCGCAAAAGGCTTAGATGCAACACCACTATCTTTATCGAATGCTGCAATATAAGGATGTGCCCATAGCCCATCAACACGCTTGCTGCTAAACACAAACCAGTCTCCCGATGACGACCAGCAGTGATAACTCTCAACATCACTGCTATTAACCTCACTCATTAGCCGTGTAGTACTATCACGTAGGTTTAATAGATAAAGATCGCTTTCAGGGTGCCAAATAGAGAAGTTGCCATAATCAGATAGTGTATACATTATATAATTGCCACAAGGAGAAACTCGTGGAAAAGAGATACTCTTTTGTAGTTTTTGAGCATCTACAACTAATACAGTATCGCCCAAAAGAGCTGTTTCAGGATCGAAAGATACTGAATAAAGATTATACCTCACCTCCTCAATTTTATTATCTTTTTTAAAGTCAGCACTACAAAAATATAACACATCACCGCTATTATTCCAAGTAGGAAAGGTCTCCATCTTATTTTTGGCTGCTATATCTATTGAAGATATCTGTTTATTAGTATTTGTATCGAATATAAAAAGATCAGAATTAGAGTCAGATACCTCAACAGGCTTTATGCCAGAGGTATGAAAATATTGCCTTATCTCATTAGATGAAAAGGCTATGTATCTACCTTGTGGGTGCCATGATGGATATACTGCACCATTTGGAAACTCAGTAGTATTTGTCTGCACTAAATCTGTTTTGTCTCCTTGTTTAATGATTGTACCACCATGTTTTCCACGCACATGAAGCATCATTGTATCAGCACTCCAATTGCTAAATGCATGACAATTTACACACCCTTTATCAACTCGGTCATTACTAAAAACACACTCTTCACTGTATGTAGATAACTCACGTTGATATATACCCATCTCGTTCCACAACTCATAACCTGGATACAACAACCTATACGCTAAATATTCATCAATTTTATTTGTAGATATACTATTAATTATAGGTGCATATTGTGTCCACTTGCCACCATTCGAGATACTTATATCAATCCAAAAATCGCCATCGCCTACATCACCACACAGCTCTCTCCATTTAGAAGGGGGTATAATCACCTCGGCAGATGCGCCTCGATAGGTGAAATAGACGTGATCTTCACCTGTTATTGCTATATAATACTCATCACCCACCAACTCTATACAGAAATTTGGTGGTGCTATTGTGCTTGGAAAGGTTGTATTTGTATAGTCTGGAAACAGCTCAGGCGTGGTATCTACTATATAATCTACTCGGCTAGGAGCACTATTGCATGAGCAAAATAGAAAAAGTAGTGATATAGCTGCAAATATTGCAATTTTGTTATGTATTCTTTTCATAATTATTATTTTTAATTATAGCAAATCTGAATAATCGAGATACAGCCAGTAGCTCGATTTGTATCTACTCTTCAATTCAGCCCAATTTTTATCACTTTTAGCTCTAATATAGCCGATATATCTGCCCTTTAACTCATCTGTAATAAGATGATCAAGAGGTGTTGAAGCTCCTGTTACTTGACCATACACCAACAACGCTTGAAGATATTGATCTGTTATATCACTCTCTACGATAATCCCACTATTAGTGGCGGCTATTAACTCTGACACAAACTCTGAGAACTTCTTTTCTAACAATAAAAATGCAAACTTATAGGTTAATGCATTTTTATTAAGAGGGTTTAGTGCTATCATAGCATCAAGCTCACCTCTAAAGCTTTGTGTATTGGTAAACCTTACATCTGAATTGTTCTCTTTATGAAGATATATATTTGGCATATCACCTCGATCAATCATATTTTTATAGTAAAGAGCTATGTTTTTGTAGAAAAGCGATTTATCTAACCTTCTGATATATCTCATTGCCACCTTAGGCTTGCCTAGTAATATATTATACTTAATAAGGTTTATTAAATTATAAGAGCTCTCGCCGTAGACAACAATCGACTCATTAGCCCAATGCGTAGCCTCGTGTATATGCCCGATATATTCATATACATAGTGCCCCACCTTAGTAAATTGAGAAGAGTTGGTATCATAAGTAACATATAACGATTTAGAACCCACTGCTTGACGATGGTTGAAAAGAGACGTTGACAACCTACCCGAATATGCCAAAGCCATATTTTGATAGTAGTGCATAAGTGAGCTGTTCAACCTGCTTTTAGAGGCGTATGCTAACACCGAATCCCAATCTCCTTTTTGAAGAGCTAGTTCAGTTAGAGCCATTAACTTCTCTTTAGCGTTATAACTCTGCACGAAAGCCACACTCGCAAATAGAGTATACAGCAGCAACACAACACCTATAAACCATTTTTTATGAATAAAGACAACACTTTTAAACAAATAAGCTGAAAGTGTAGTTAAGAAAATAACGGTAGCAGCAGCACAAACATATATCCACCCAAAAGCGTAACAATATAGTGCCATGACAAGAGATAACACCACCACAAACACCACCCTATTTTTAATAAAAGTGAGTATGTATATAGATAACAAAACAGTGAAAAAACTAGTGACATGAGATATATTGAAGCTTAACGACTCGTAAGACGTAAGCAGATATACAACTGGTATTAAAGCTAAAAACAATGGGTCATAAGCTTTAAATAGGCGATAAGATGCAGCAGAAGATAACAGATAGATAAAACTAAGGATAAGGGCTAAAATAACCTCGCCCAAATAAGGCACATAAAAAAACTGAGTAACAAACAGAGAAGCATACTCTCCTACTCCACCAACAGAAGCGACCAAAGAGCTGAAAAACTGAGTGTCAAACAGAAACAAATGCTCTTGCTCACGATAAGCAAAGGTGTAACCTAAAGCATCTACAAATATAGATGAAAGGGCTATAAACAGAAGTGAAAATATTACTATATTTGTTTTTCTCATTGTTAAAATTATTTAATATTGCTTAAATTTAATATGCCCCTTAAAATAATGCTGCAACACACAATTAATTATAGGTGGCACATAAAGCCGATAGATTAATTAACTAAAACGCCATTTAAGTTGCGCCTGTTCAGCTACACTTAAATGGCGTTAGATAGTTAATGTATTACTACTGTCGATATAAAAGCTAAGATACTTTTACTCTTAATAATATTTTATAGGTATAAAAGTGTGTTGAAGATATAACGTAATTACGACTATACAAAACGACACTATTATCTACTGAATAACTATTTATTATACCCAATAGCATTATTCATTAATGGGATATCATACTGCGACAAACTTAGCAAAGTTTTAAGCGCATCAACATCCATCGATATACGTGGCACATTAGCCAACCCCTCAGAAGCACAAAACAGATTAACATTCTGTGAAACGATACCTGCATCTAAAGCGGCAATCACTAGGCTTTGACCTCCAAACTTGCTTAATTTACTTGTGTCACCAACATATAATAGTAGCAAAGGAGATGTTGTAGTGTACTCCTGCTCTCCTTGTACCAATTTACGATGATCACCCTCTTTAATAAATTCAAGCAGATGATTCTCAAAGTCATACTTATACACACCATCTTTCATAAAAGCATAAATGGTGATCTCTTGCAGATTCATAGCCGATGGAGCTGTACGCTTACCGTCTTCTCTATTCACACCATTTGCTGCCCACAACAGATCTGACAGATCAGCGTGTGAAAGATCATTGCTACTAAACTCTCGAGAAGAGTGACGCTGCGAAAGAGCTGCCATGATGCTTTTACCCCTATTAAGGTTTGGTTTGTTCAATACAATATCATCTGTATTGCCTGCTGAACATACGGTTGTTGTCATAATGGTTAAAAATAAAGTGATAAAAAAACTTACTTTCATTAAATTGTGTTTTACGTGTAATATCATATTAATAATTATTCAAAGGTAAAAATAATTTTTGTATTTCACACTATCACAACCTAATATCAAGCAAAATATTTAATTTACCTCAACAGTAAACAACCAAACAACCTATAAACCATCATGCTCAGCCTGCGAAATACTTACATATATAATTAGTAACCTGGATTCTGAACAAGCTTATCGTTCAAATCAATTTCTACTTGTGGAATAGGCATTAGGTAGTTATGTTCAGCATAACTGCTACCCTCTAGCTCTATACGATGAAACCCTTCACCACTTTGCGCATAAGGAACACATATAAAACCATCATCACCTTCAAGAGCAGAAGCATCTTTATATTTACGATATGTCATACCATAAAATGGCTCGTTAAGCACTTTTGAAGCTATACCCCAGCGCTTAATATCCCAATGGCGTTTGTTTCCCTCCATAGCATACTCTACACGCCACTCGTTACGAATGCGTTGTCTTAGGTCATCTTGAGAAGCGCAATATGTAGGAAGTGCACTATTGGTAGCCTGCAATATAGGCATACTAACACGACTACGCACCTTATTTACTGCATCTAAAGCAGCAGCATCAAGACCTGACATCTCATTTTGAGCCTCGGCATAAGTCAATAGCACCTCAGCATAACGGATAACATGCCAATCACGTCCTTCATTTCTAAACTCCTTGATATCGATATTTTGATCAATATACTTACCATTATAATATCCAGTAGCAGTAGCATCAGCATCGCAATCAACACCTGTTTTACCACTAGATTTAAGAGGTACAGTCATAACCACCTGCGGACCAGTTGGGGCAGTAAAACCCACCTCACCATTATGAAGCACACACACCTCAAGCCTTGAATCACGATTAGCAAAAGGATTTGCTGGATCATAGATGGTAGACTTAGCTATTGGAGCGCCTTGGTTATCTTCATAAGAGTCTACTAAACTTTGAGTTGGATTAATTCCACCCCAAGCATCACCCGCAATATTAGGGTAAGTTCCCCAACCTAGCAAGTAGGTAGGATAAAGATCTTTAACAAATACACGAGCTAAAATAACCTCTGAATTTCTTTCGTTTTCTTCCCAAAATAACTTCTTATACTCACCAGTGCCAGCTTGGTCAAACAGCTGAAACTTATTAGAGTCGATAATCATTTTAGATGCCTCGGCAGCAACCGCCCAATCTTTGTAATATAGGGCAGCACGAGCTTTCATAGCATTTGCAGCAAACTTGGTAACACGACCATAACGAGCAGGTAGCTGCACCTCAGGAAGTTTTGATATAGCATAATCAAAGTCTGCAATCACTGTTTTATATATATCCTCCCATGGATCACGAGTAATATTATCTAAATCAGATAGGTTTAAAGGCTTATCAACATAAGGAACATCACCAAAAGATTTAATAAGCTCCATATAAATATACCCTCTAAAAAAACGAGCCTCAGCAATCACCTCTTCTTTAGCAGATTGTTCGTAATCAGGTATCAACTCAATTTTTTGAATAAGCAGGTTACACTTACGTATAGAAGCATAATCGTAAGCCCACCCTGAATCTTGTGGATCATATATTCCACGTGACATATTTCCTGCTGCCCATTTAATACCATGAACTGCATTATCAGAGTTGATATCACCATCGATATCTCCACTACCACCACCAGGTAGAATTTCATATAAGTTTGCTGCAAACATCTCAGCATCTAAAGGTGTTTTCCAAAAGCTACCATCTGATAACTCTTCCTCTGGGTATTTATCAAGAAAATCAGCACACGATGTAAAACTAGCTATAAATATAGCTGAAAGTACTAATAAAATATTCTGTTTCATATTATATGTTTATTTGATTGTTTATTAAAATGTTATTTTAAGACCTAATGAACCCTTTATGACATTAGAGTAAAATGCACCACGATTATCTCCTGGAGCCTCTGGATCTATACCCTCTAACCCTGTTAGAGTCCATAGATTTTCACCTGCCACATATACATAAATCCTTTGTAGTCCTATTTTATCTAGCGCTTTTTTAGGAACACTATAACCTAAAGATAGGTTCTTTAGACGTAAGTAAGATGAGTTTTGCATCCAGAAATCAGACATTGAGTAGTTTATTTCTGTACTTTTAGTGATACGTGGATATGTTGCATCATGATTATCAGGTGTCCACCTATCAAGATGGCGATCAAGAGCACGAGCACCAACATAAAAAGCCCATGCAGACTCTCCATTATAGTAACCTGCAACGTCCCAAGCACCTTGAAATAGTGCAGAAAGATCGAAGTTTTTATAGGACATACTTAAATTTAAACCCGCAGTCCACGATGGGAAATCTTGACCTAAAACTGTACGGTCTGCTGCTGTGATTTTACCATCACCATTTAAATCTGTATATTTTATATCTCCTAGAGTCTCTTTACCTGTACGCTTAGGATGGTTATCAAGATCATCTTGAGTGTTGAAAAAGCCATCAGACTGATATCCATAAAAAGAGCCGATAGGACTTCCTTCGATATTCCAATATTTATCATTTGTGGTAGGACCTTCTGTACCAGCCATATCAACAACCTCATTTTTAACATAAGCAAGGTTAAAACCTACACGATATTGAAAGTCACCATTGATTTGGTTATTATGATAAACATTAAGATCAAAACCTCTATTTTGCACACTTCCAATATTCTGTGCTGGTGACTCAACACCAATAACACCTTGAATAGGGAGGTAAAGCATCATATCTTTGGTTGTTTTGTTATAAGCTGCCAATTCAAAACCTAACTTATTTTGAAAAAACTGCGCCTCAATAGCAACCTCGGTATTAACAACAGTAGCCCAAGTTAACAAAGGATTGATATATTTTGACTCGTAAACAGAAGAGTAAACTCCTTCATTGAAAGCAACAGGTGTGTATCCATAAGTAGGAATTGAAGGGTAGATATCATCAGACCTAAGCTCCTCATTACCTGTTTGTCCCCATCCAGCACGAACCTTTAGATATGACATCCAGTTATTAATTGAAGAGTTTTTATAGAAGCTCTCTTCCGAAACTCTCCATGCTCCAGACAGTGAAGGAAACACCCCCCAACGATTGTCTGCAGGAAAGCGTGAAGATGCATCACTACGCATATTTGCCTCAATTAGGTACTTACTCATATAGTCATATTTCACACGTCCAAAGAATGAGCGACGAGATTGACTATTACCACCATCTTCATTTTTTTGTGTTGATGGGTCAAGTGTATTTAAAGAGTCTTCCAACTCATTAGAGCCACCACCAATACGTGAAGCTTTTGTAAATTTGTAGTAGTTGTCTGTCTGCTCAAAACCTGCAAGGGCTGAGAAAGAGTGCTTACCAATTGTTTTGTCGTAATTGATCAACACCTGCGAGGTGTAAGCATTCCAAGTTTTATAATCTTCATACCCCTCACGCTTTGTTGATGGTGAAAGATTGTCTGGAGCTCCATATATGAAATCTTTCTTGAAAGAAGAGTTATTGCTATGATCATTTTTAGCCGAGAACACCCCTTTAATATTAAGATCAGAAGTTATATCAATCTGCGCATAAAGCACTGCACTAAGCTGCTGACTCATATAGTTACGTGTACCATTGCGAGGATCACCGTATGCTACTGGGTTACCCTCTGAATTGTAAGAAAGTGAACCATCTTCAAGGTAAGCAGGAGCCCAAGGCTCTACTCTATTCACTTCATGTACTATTCCAGCATACGAGTTCCAAGACTCTTCTTTAACACTACGGTAAGTAGATAAGTTAACACCTGTTGTAAGCCAACTATTTATTTTAGACTCAATATTTGACCTAAGGTTAAAACGTTGATATTCGCTGTTATCTAATCCATTTTGTAGAGTATGTCCAAAAGATGCACTGTAAGTTGTTGACTCAGTACCACCACTGATAGATACGTTATTATATGCCTCTAATGCAAAAGACTCAACAGCCTCATCATACCAGTTAGTATTGATACCTGTACCATTTCTGAACTCTTCGATCTGCTGATCGCTAAACATTGGTGTACCATTAGGATTTTCATTTAATATAGCCTCATTATAAAGCATTGCATGGTCGGCAGACCCAAGGTGATTTAAAGTTGCTGTTGGAGTAACAACTGCTAAAGATCCCGAGTATGATACACGTGTAGCACCTTTCTTACCTCTTTTTGTTGTTATAAGAATCACACCATTTGCAGCCTGTACACCATAAATTGCTGAAGATGCAGCATCTTTCAACACTGTAAATGAAGCGATATCTGATGGATCTACTGAATTCATTGACCCAGGAACACCATCTACAATTACTAGTGGGCTACCTGCATTAACAGAGTTTTTACCACGAATAGTAAGCGATGAGCTTTGAGAACCTGGAGCACCAGATGTTTGAATAGAAGTAACCCCTGGAACCTGACCCGCAAGCATCGATGAAACACTAGAGCCTACACGAGTTTCAAGTGCATTGCCACTAATTGTTGCTACCGAACCTGTTAAGTTAGACTTCTTTTGAGTACCATAACCAACAACAACAACCTCTTCAGCTAATATACCATCTTGCTCAAGTTTAAAAATGATGTTTTGACCGTTGTAAGCAACAGCCCCCTCTTTGTAACCAATAAAACTAGCTACAAGAGTAGCCCCTTTGTTTACCTCAAACTCAAAAACTCCGCCAACAGTAGCAACCGCACCGTTAGTAGTTCCTTGCTCAAGGACTAAAGCCCCAATAAGAGGTTGACCTGCACTGTCTAAAACCTTTCCTTTTACAACCTCTTTTTGAGATGTAACTGTACTATTTGCATTTGGGTTGTTTGCAAAAAGTGAATGAGGAGCTAATATCACCCCACCTAATACTAAAGTTGCTATACAAAAAGTGCACTTTGCATTTAACAGCTTTTTAATAAAAAAACTCATGTAATTTGATGTTTTAAGTTAGAAAAAAATTATAATATTTATTATAACAAATGTTAAAACAAATATTACGATAAATAATATTACAACAAAAATAGATATATTTACCTTGACAAACAAGCAGGAAGCGGCATAATATTTTTTAACATCATATCACACACTAAAAAACGTATTTCAAAATTACAAATTTAAATACAATAATACAACTATAAACCATTTCTAGTTGAAAATAAGATGCAAAGATAAAAACACTAGTTATAAGCATATTAAAAATAACATACAAACATAAATTAAGATTTTATTATATTCAAGAGTCACAACTACATATATTTATAGAAAAAATTGATTTGTGTTAACTTGAATTACTAAAAAGCAATTATTTTTCATCATATATTATTAAATTCACAAACTTTATAAATATATACTACATAAACCACAATAATTAAGAAACATAAATTACAAATACATACTTCGTATTTCAGAATAAAAGAGAGTTTGAAGCGCACACAAACTGAATTACACTAGATAAGACACAAAGAACAAAATAAAACTAATTGATTATCTAAACAAGACAATACATGGAAATATGAAACCTTAAAATCCGATTTAGCTACAATAAATATCCATAACGACAAATCAACATTAAATATATAATATAGTGCTAAAATAACAGTAATATACACAAAACCACCATCAAAATTATTCTGATGATGGCTGAATCCTTATTGCAAAAATGATGTGGTAGTTCGCTACTTATATGCGATCTTCTATAAAACAACTAGTTCCAAATATATTAAATACATTTGGGCGTACAGTCGCTCAATTAATTCTCTATGTCTTTAGGGGCCTATATAGGCTAATTTGCAAAACCTTGGTTTTGTGAATTAGCCAGCTCCCGAAGAGAGCCACCAAGCGCCTAAGGCGCATAGGTGCTTTTTGCGAGCTCTTTAGAGCGCCGCTTTTTTTTAAAA
>CAMQVM010000004.1 GCA_947038135.1 uncultured Rikenellaceae bacterium | reverse complement strand
AGGCGCTTGGTGGCTCCCTTCGGGAGCTGGCTAATTCACAAAACCGAGGTTTTGCAAATTAGCCTATTTATAGGCGGTCTAATTTTACAATTTGCTATTTACTATATTATACATCACAAGATCGATAGGTTTGCACCCTCGATTATATTGCGATGTATATTTATGAAACTATAAAGTGTTAGTAGATAACTACTCTATTATTTAGACGGTATAGCAGCAATCTCTTCTGCAGTAGCGTTTTTTCGTGTAATGATAAGATCGCCGTCAAGGTACTCCTCAATAGCTATTAGTGTAGATTTTGGAAGGCGCTCATAGTAGCGAGATAGTTCTATCTGCTCACGATTTTCAAAGGTCTCCTCTAGGTTATCTGTAAAAGGCACAAACTCGTTAAGCTTGCGAGATAACTCCTGCTTTAGCTCAGTGTTAATAATGTTAGCTCTTTTAGATATCGCCAGTACTGTCTCGTATATATTACCTGTTTGTGCATTAAACTGGTCTAGTGTACGAGTTGTTGTGTTTGTTGGAATTGTAGACTTTTTAAGCTCCATAATTTAGCTATTTTAGTGATGTTTAAGAATTATTTCACCGTAAACATGGAGGAGCATCAAAATTTATTTGACACCCATCCATGTTATGAGGTTATAATATGTACTACTTTATTTTTCTGTTTGTGACTCGGTGTTCTTAGGCAGCACCTCGCTCTGTTCAGCCGCCGCTTCTCTCTCTAGCCTCTTTTTAGCTTTGGCTTTAGTCTTTTTCAGCACTGATTTCTCTTTGTTGTCTGCCTCTTCTTTAGTCATCTTGCCATCTTCAACTCTCTTTTGAAGCTTCTCTATAAGCTTGTTATGCTTAATGATTTGCTCATCTGAAAGTTCGATGTCAATATCTCCTTCTGTCAAAGCGTCACTTTTAGATAGTCGCTTAGCATTTGTTAATATACTGTTTACTTCATCAAGATATTTACTCTCTGTATACGATGAAGTGAAGTTATATGCCGCATCGATAGTATTGTAGTATCTCTCACGTTTTCTTGATTCAACAGAATTTCTAGCAAATAGGAAGTTAGATTTTACCACAAGAAACATCATCTCCTCTTTATGTGGTGAATTAGGGTTTAGCTTAATAGCATTGTTTAGCGCCATAACAGCTGAGTTATATGCCCCAATTTTATAGTATGTAAACGCCTCGTTAAACGACTTATCATAGAATCTTTTTTGTAGCTCATCTATTCGCTCACTAACCTCAGTTACACGCTCGCTGGTAGGATAACGACTTTTGTATTCATAAAATGCAGATTGCGCTTGACGTGCTGGGCCTTGGTCTAGCTCGTAGTTAGGTGACACCGAGTAGTGACTCATAGCATACAGATACTCAGCCTCCTCAGCAAAAGGACTCCGTGTATACTGCTTCCTGAAATCGTCTAAGAGTACAGTACTAGTTGCATAATCAGACTCAAGATAATAGGTCTTAGCAAGATAAAACTTAATAGTATCTGCTTTAGATGTCCCATCTAAAATAGACTCAACACCTGTTAATAGTGTTATAACCCTGTTGTTCTTACCCTCTTCATAGTACTCTAACGCTGCATCATACATTGCTAGGTAGTCTCTACTTTTAAGTAGCTTGTCGTAGTTGCCACAAGAAGATGTAAAAATAGTAGTTGCTACTAATAGTGTTGTTTTGATATAATTCATCATTTTAACCCTGCTATTATATAATTTGTTTAGTTCACCATACTGTTAATTTGACACACCACTGTATATTACCTGTGGCTAAATCTTTGCAAAGGTAATAAAATTATTTGTAAATTGGTAAATAATTTTATCAAAACTTGTTTTATTCACGTTGCAACATATTAATAGCGCATTAAATTTAACAGATATCTTAATTATTTGAAACATAAAAATGTAATATTACTATTTTCAAACGTCGATATATCTGTTTTTATTGCATTAAATGTGAATAGATGTCAAATTACAACTGTCCAAACTTATAAGATAAGGTAACACCTAGCTTATATGGAAACCATTCGCCACTAGCATTCATCTCTACCTGAAGAGTACCATCGCTGTTATATGGTTCATGCATAGAACGTTGCCATCCTCCTGCTGCAGATAATTCCAATCCTAGTCGCTCTCTAAGTATAAATTTGTACCCAACGTGTAGACCTAAAACAACACCAAAACCCCAATCGTAGCTCGTATCTCCTGGCTGGTGCTCTATTAGAGGAATTATATTTTTAGACATCTTATACATGTGAGTACCAAAGTTTGCACCTGCAAAAAGTCCTTTATGCTCTTTATTTAATAAATAACGCCTATACTCTACCATAGATAGGTTCATGATAAACGGAGCACCGCTTCCCATGTAGTTATATTTACTGTACGCACCAAAGTACTCTAACTGAACTGCCGAGTGCTCGCCAAAACCAATTTCAACAGCGGGATTAAAAACTGTAATTGCTGCCATTGCAAGGTTAATTTTAGGCTCGATTGTAAATTGAGCGTAAGTGTTTGTGCACAGCACACCTAAAGCTAGTGTAAATAGTAATTTAAAAAAGTTATGTTTCATCTTTTGATTTTTAATGATCTATTATTATTTATGTAAATTCAAACGTCTGTCGATTATTAATAAATAACCCTTATTTCTATTAGTATTGATTTTCATTAACCAACACACATACCAACGACAAAGGTAGTTAATTATTAGTTTTTTTTACACTAAAACACTAAATAAGTGCAGTTTTCACCCCACATATAGCATATCAGCTGATTTATGCCATTTAGCTATTTAATCAAATTAACACATATTAGTATTGAATTAAAAGTATAAATGCTATAATAAAGCACATAATATTAAAAAAAAAGCAATTTTGTTTGTGAATTACATTTTTTTTTAATACGTTTGTACATTATAAAAAGACATTACATAAAATGAAAATAATAAAAATTACTATACGTTTTTGCATTGTAGCCTTCATTTATCTGCTTGTATCATTCGCTCCACAAGCGAAAAATACCAATCCTATTCTTCCTAGTGATATTAATATTGAAAAGGGGGTTTTATTTATAACCAGTAAAAGCGGAAATTCATTAATTATATACAAAAACAGTGTTAAAGTCAAGGAGGTTTTGTTCGATAGACCTGCTACTGGAGTTGTTGTAGGAGTAGATAATATATACGTTACAACATCACACGAAAAAGGTGTGCTTCATAAGTTATCTAAAAAAGACTACTCTGTAATTAAGAGCATAGAGACAGGAATGGGTGCTAAGGCTCCTTTGCTGAGTAGCGACAACAAGTATATATATGTATGTAATCAATTCAAGGGCGATGTAGCAAAGGTTGACGCTACAACCATGGAGGTGTTAGCACGTCAAAGTGTACAGCGTGAGCCATTTGCGGCAGTGCTCTCGAAAGATGGCTCGAAGCTATATGTTAATAACTTTCTACCTCAGCAATCGGCAGTTCTTGACATTGTTGCAGCTGATGTGTCGGTTATAGACACTGAAGATATGGAGCTGATAAAGCATATAAAGCTAAGTAATGGCAGTAATGCTCTTAGAGATATAACTATCACTGATGATGGTAAATATGTGCTTGTGTCGCACAACCTTGGGCGTTTTCAAGTTCCTACCTCACAGCTTCAACAGGGGTGGATGAACACTAGCGCCATGTCGTTAATAGACCCTATAAGTGATACGCTTATTGGTTCAGTACTGCTTGATGAGGCTGAAAGGGGCGCTGCTGGTATATGGGGTATAAATGCAACAGCCAAAAACATATATGTGTCACACTCAGGCACTCACGAAATAACAGTTATCGATTACCCTAAGTTTGTTGAGAGGCTAAAAGCATACAAAAACAGAGAGAATTTATCTATCGATCTACGCTTTTTATATGGAATATCACAGAGAATAGAGGTAGAAGGTAATGGTCCACGTAGCATGGCTATTGATAGCGAAAAGTTATATGTGGCAACTTATTTTTCAGACCATATCAACACCTTTGATATGGCAAGTGGCGAGTTTACACCAGCCCTAGAGCTTAACAAAGATAGAATAGAGTCATCTCAACATCAAGGCGAGAGGATTTTCAATGATGCTAGCTACTGCTTTCAAGAGTGGCAGTCATGCAACGGATGCCACCCTGGTGACGCTCGTACCGATGGTATGAATTGGGACTTACTTAATGATGGTGTAGGCAACTCTAAGAACTGTAAAAGTATGCTTCACGCACACACTATGTCACCATGTATGATATCAGGAATACGAGCCAATGCTGAGGTTGCTGTACGAGCAGGCTTTAAATTTATACAGTTTTCGCAGATAACCGAAGAAGATGCTGTAAAGGTTGATGAGTACCTAAAGTCATTAAGTCCACTGCCTAGCCCACTGCTTATCGATGGAAAGAAGTCGGAGTTAGCCGTTCGAGGTCGTGAGGTTTTTGTTGAGCAACAGTGCGATGCCTGCCACTCAGGACCACTATATAGCTCACTAAAAATGTATAAAATAGGCGATGTAGAGTTTGAAAAGGGGTGGGATACACCAACACTTATAGAGGTTTGGCGTACTGCACCATATCTATTTGATGGTAGAGCAGCAACACTATCCGAAGTTTTTATGGTTCATAAGCACGGAATAAAAAAGAAGATTAGTAAGAAAGATGTAGCAGCATTAGTAGAATATGTTGGCTCTCTTTAATATTACAGAATAATAAATATATAGATAATGACACCACAATATAGATATTATACAGATAAAAGCAGTGAATTAAGCTTTGAAGCAGCAGTAGACAAAATGCTTCAAAGAGTTAATTGTGGCGTAGTTGTACGTATTACACTCTTCACCACTTGCAGCTCAAATACTGAGTATATAGAGCAGCATAGCTCCTTTAAGCGTGCTCTTAAAGAGCAGTTTGGAGATATGATTCCTGCATGGAGCCTAATTGCACAACAACCACTCGACTCTGTTTATTGTTGTGAGGTGGCTGAGCTAAATGATAGTCGCTTCAAGATAGAGCATAAAGATTATGGTGTAGAGGTGTTCAACTCATCATATAGAGAGGTTGTTGTAGGGGGAGTTTCGGGTGACCCTATAAATGATACTATCGAGAAGCAGTGTAACGACATATTTAGTAAGATGAGCGACATACTAAAAAGCAGTGCTACTACCGCCGATAGAATTGTTAGGCAGTGGAATTACATAGAGAATATAACATCCTTAGAGGGCACAAAGCAACATTATCAGCTATTTAATGATGCACGCTCAAAGCTATATAACAGCGTAGTATGGAAGAGTGGTTACCCAGCAGCTACGGGCATAGGCTCATCATTTGGCGGTATAGTTATAGATTTTAATGTTATAGCTACGACCCAAACCCCTATGTATAGGCTTGATAATTCGCTTCAAGTTGCAGCACATAGATACTCGCAAAGCGTATTGATAGGTGAGGCTTCGTATGGATTTGATAAAAATTCTACACCTAAGTTTGAAAGGGCAAAACTTGTAGAGGGTAGCGATAATATACTACTTTATATATCAGGCACAGCAGCTATTCGTGGAGAGGAGAGCCTACGAGGGCAAGACGCCACCATACAGACAGTGATAACAATGGAGAACATAAACCACTTGATAAGCGTAGAAACCCAACGGGAGTATGGGGTAGATATAGCTCAAGAGGTGTGTCTTCAAACACTTAGGGTTTATATAAAAAATACAAAAGACTACAACGATATATCAAAGTACATGGGAGCTAAATACCCTAACTGCCATAAGCTCTTTTTGCATTGCGATGTATGTAGAGAAGAACTACTTGTAGAGATAGAAGGCTTAGCAACAACAAAAACAACAAATTAA
The DNA here is from genome assembly GCA_947038135.1 of uncultured Rikenellaceae bacterium. Lineage (GTDB taxonomy): Bacteria > Bacteroidota > Bacteroidia > Bacteroidales > Rikenellaceae > CAMQVM01. The sequence continues at coordinate 13,606 of CAMQVM010000004.1, read as the reverse complement.
TTAATACATTATTATGAAAATGAAACTCGTTGCAGCATTAATGCTGTCTACACTAATGGTAACAGGATGCGGTCAAAATTGCTGCAGTAAAAAAGAGGCATGTGCAACTACTAAATGTTGTGCTACCACTAAAACCGATTCAACAAAAAAGTGTTGCGGTAAAACTAAAAATTGTAAAACTAAAAAAACTAATTGCGCTATGAAACAACAAAAATTCCAAAAGAAGTACACCAATGCAGATTTTTACACAGATGGTAAGTTTAACCAAGACGTAGCAGTGAAAGCTGTAAAAGAGATGCTTGATTTTTACGGTTACCCTTTCACACCATTCATGGAGAAGAATTTCTGGGTTGCAGATTTCGGTCTAGGAGATTTTGAAAACACAGGTATGGGTGGTATATTCTGGGTTAACAATAAAGAGTATAGCTATATGGCACATCAAATATACCTACTACCAGGTCAAATGATACCTGAGCACAAGCACGTAGCAACCGATATGCCTGCTAAGTTTGAGTCGTGGATGGTAGAGCGAGGTTCTTGTTATAACTTCTCAGAGGTAGGTGAAGAGACTCCAAACCCTCCAGCTATTCCAGCAACACAAAAGGCTACTACAATATCTAAAAATTTCGTAGTGCAGAACACAGGTGATGTTATCGACCTTAAGAAGATTTGTACTTTCCACTTCCTACTTGCAGGCGATGAGGGTGCAATTGTATCTGAGTGGGCTACTTTCCACGATGGTAATGGTCTTAGATTTACAAATACAGCAGCAAAATTATAGGTTAACTTATTAAATATATTGTTATGAGAACATTACATCATATTGGTATTCCTACATCTGTAAAACAAGCAAATGAGGGTTACAATGCAGACATGAGGTTATTTATTACTGACCCTGCCGATAGTATCAACAAAATCGAGTTTTTACGATTTGAGAAAGAGTCTACTATGCCTGAGCTGATCAAGTCTACTACTCACATCGCTTATCAGGTAGATAGCATTGCTAAGGAGCTAGAGGGAAAAATTATTCTTTTTCCAGCTACAAAGATGTCCGACAGCATGACTATAGCCTTTATTGAGGAAGATGGAATTGCAATTGAACTAATAGAAATAGTATAATCGATAATCGATATGAAAACTAAATTTATAAATGAGCCCGAAAACCTTACTAGTGAGCTACTAGAGGGTTTTACAATGGCTTATAGCAATATAGTAAAGCTTGATGGCGAAAATGTAGTTGTTAGGACAACTCCTAAGACTAACGATAAAGTAGCAGTTGTAGCTTTTGGTGGCGCAGGTCACGAGCCAGCGGTTAGTGGTTTTGTTGGTGAGGGAATGCTCGACTGCTCAGTGGTAGGCGATATATTTGCTGCACCAGGGGCACAACGTTTATTTGCGGCACTAACAAATTTAAAAAGAGATGCAGGTATTCTACTGCTTGTCTTGAACCACTCGGGCGATGTTATGAGTGGTAATATGGCTATGCAGCTCTGCGAAAGAGTGGGTGTTAAAGTAAAGGCTATAACTACACACGATGATATCAGTGCAGGGCTAGATGCAGAAGATAAAGACCGTAGAGGTCTTGCAGGTGCAGTATGTATGTATAAGGTGCTTGGAGCAGCAGCCGAAGCGGGCAAATCGCTCGATGAGATTCTTGAAATTGGTGAGCGCCTAAACAAAAACATTGCAACATTAGCTGTTGCATCTGGATGTTGCACCCACCCACAAAACGGAATGGTTGTAACTGAGCTACCTGAGGGTGAGATGCAGATCGGTATGGGGCAACATGGCGAAGCTGGCGCAGGTGGTACTGAGCCAATAGTTAGCGCCGATGCTACTGCAAAACAGATGATTGAGCTACTTATGAAAAAGCTTGATATTAAAAGCGGCGATAAAATGCTTCTTTACATCAATGGTGTAGGTAGTGCTACCTTAATGGAGCAGTTTATTGTATATAGAGCAGCAGCAAAGATAGTTCAAGATGCTGGTATTGAAATAGTACAAGGTCATGCAGGTGAACTTCTTACAGTGCAAGAGCTAGGTGGCTTTCAGATGATTGCTGCTAAGCTTGATGATGATCATGTAGACTACTTAGTAAATCATGGCTCAAATGCTCCTTACTGGAAGCTGCTAGTAAAATAGATTTTATAATGGAAAAACTCACAATAGGTCAATTTGCACAGATGTGGATTGATGCAACAGCAGAGGTTAAGTCTAAAGCTACGCTATTTTCACAGCTTGATGCAGTGATTGGAGATGGCGACCACGGCGAGGCTATTGTTACAGCGATGAATGTTATAGCTGAAAAATCTAAGGCTAGTGTAACTTTCAAAGAGTCGCTTAATGATATGGCTTTTGCTGTTATGCTAGAGACAAGCGGCTCTACATCAACTCTTCTAGGGGCATTTCTTTTAGGTTTATGCGATGGTGTATCGCCAAACGTAACCGAGCTTAATGCAAATGATGTGAAGGTGATGTTTAAGAGTGGACTAGCTTCAGTAGAGAAAAATACAGAAGCTAAATGTGGTGATAAAACCATGATGGACGCTCTAATTCCTGCAATTGAGTCGATGAGCGGTTGTCAAAGCAACGATATAGCTCAAATATTTAAAGCAGGGGCAACAGCTGCTCTTGAAGGGGCAGAAAAAACAATAGGTATGAAGGCTAACTTTGGTCGTTCACGCAATTTTGGCGACAAAAGCATAGGACACAAAGATAGCGGTGCTGCATCATGGAGCACTATCTTCGAATCATTTAGTAAAACTACAAGTATTTTAAAATAGAGCTTAGGCTTAAATAATATTAAAAAAAATTATGGCAGATATGGATGGTATCCTTCAAAACAAGGATAAAGATTATGGAATTGGTATTCCAGTAGCGGGGCAATCATTTTTTTTAAAGGGTTCAGACAACCTTGACTGGGGCATGAAGCACCGTTTATCACGTATATTTAATGAAAAGAGCGGACGTACAGTTATGTTAGCTTTCGACCATGGATATATCATGGGACCAACATCAGGACTAGAACGTTTAGATCTTAATATTGTACCTCTAATTAAGTATGCCGACTCAGTAATGTGTACCCGAGGTGCATTGCGTAGTGTTGTGCCTCCATCAATGGATAAGGCTATATGTTTACGCTATTCAGCAGGTACATCAATACTTACAGAGCTTAACAACGAGTGTGTGTTAGATATAGCTGATGCTATTCGTACTAACGCCTCTACTATGGCAGTAATGGTATCTATCGGTGGCACTTATGAAGCTAAAACTATCGAAAACCTTGTTAGAACAGCCGATATGGGGTATAAATATGGTATTCCTACAATGGGTGTTACAGCAGTAGGTACTGACATGGTTAGAGATTCTCGTTATTTCGCTACTGCATCACGTATATGTGCTGAAAATGGTGCTAACATCGTTAAAACCTACTATTGTGATGGTTTCGAGAAGGTTGTAAACTCGTGCCCTGTACCTATTGTGATTGCAGGAGGAAAGAAACTTCCTGAGCTAGATGCTTTAGAGCTATGCTACAATGCAATTAATGATGGTGCTGCAGGTGTTGATATGGGACGTAATGTATTTCAGTCAGAAGCTCCCGAAGCTATGATTCAGGCTGTAAGAGGTGTTGTTCACGACAGCCTTACACCTAAGCAAGCTTTTGAGATGTTTAATGACCTTAAAAAGTAATACCTTATAAAGGGCGATTCGCAAAACCTTAAATATACTTATTTTCAATTATTTAGGTATTGTTTTTATTAATAAATCACCCAAAAAAAACAGAACATATGCTGTTTTTTTGGGTAATACAATTTTTATTAACGCTTTTTAAAAAAAGCGGCACTCTAAAGAGCTCGCAAAAAGCACCTATGCGCCTTAGGCGCTTGGTTGCCCCCTTCGGGCGCTGGCTAATTCACAAAACCTCGGTTTTGCGAATCACCCTATAAAGTTGTGTTATAATATACTAACTTGATTATAACACAACTTTATAATTGATAATAACAGATAATAACCAAATAGCTATACAAATAAATACTACAATTATGAAACAAACACTACAAAAATATTTCATTCTGATATTAATTGCAGCCATATCATTATCGGTAGAGGCATCGGTTACTGAGGTTACATCTTCTAAAGATGACTCACTAGCACGTATTGAGCTCACTAAGGTCATATCTTTATTAGACAAACCATCGGCATTTGAGTTGTTTGTTAATGGCATAGATACAGTTAGCACTAATAAAGCAGAGCTATACACAACGCTAAAGACTAAGGTACTGGAGGTTTATGACCTTCAAGAGCAGTTGATATGGATAAACCCAACCAATATTCGTAAGGCTTACAACGACTTTGCAAAGAGTGCAAAGTACGACAAGTCTAAATATGGTGCATTGATGAATGAGTTAGATAGTGTTTATTTGATAGGTTATAGTACTATGTATTCGGCTGATAACTGCGCACTTGACAACTCTAAAAAGATTGTAGATATAGCCTCTACTATATTAAAATCAAACCCTGCGTTAGATTTTGATAAGATAGTTGTGGCAAAATATGACCTTGGGGGTAATGCTCGCAGTGTAATGGCTCCAGCATTAGGCTCAGAGGGAAGCAACTGGTCGAACCAGATGTCTGCAAGAAAAGGAGGTTTTAACGCTGAGATAGCAGAAGTTAGCTCACTGCGTTCAGACCTTAAGTTCCGCACAATACACAAGCCAAAAAGTGGTGCTCCAATAAACCATTTTCAGCTCCATTGGGATGCTGACAGAATGATGTTTACCTCTATTGATGAGCGTGGTATGTGGAATATGTTTGAGGTGGGTTTAGAAGATGGTAAAGAAGCACGTAAAGTTATAGATAACCCTGAGAAAGATCTTGAGTTTATCGATGGCTCATATCTTCCTGATGGTAGAGTACTCGCTATTACTAATATTGGATATCAAGGTGTGCCTTGTGTTCATGGATATGATGCAGTGGGCAACATGGCAATATATGACCCTGCAACCAAAAATTTACGCCGTACAACATTTGATCAAGATGCAAACTGGAACCCCGTAGTTATGAATAATGGGCGTGTAATGTATGTACGCTGGGAGTATACCGACCTTACTCACTACTTTTCAAGAATAGTGATGCATGCTAACCCAGATGGAACAGAGACAAAAGCGTTATATGGAAGTGGCTCGTTCTTTCCAAACTCTATATTTGATATAAAGCCAATAAGCGGCAAAGGCACTCAATTTGTAGGTGTTATATCTGGGCACCATGGTGTAGCACGCTCGGGTAGAATGATGCTTTTTGACCCTGCAAAGGGGCGTAAAGAGGAGCAAGGAATGGTCCAAGAGTTTCCTTTCAGCAAAAGAGCTATCGACCCTATTATCAAAGATATGTTGGTTAACGGTGTTTGGCCACAGTTTATTAAGCCGTATCCAATAGATGAAAAATACTACCTTGTATCTGCTAAGTTATCACCTTCATCACTTTGGGGCATCTACCTAGTAGATATTTACGATAATATGATTCCTCTTATTGAGGGCGAGGGGCTTGGATTTACATCTCCTACGGTAGTGCAGAAAAGAGTTACACCTCCATCAATCCCCGATAAGGTTGACCTAACAAAAAAAGAGGGTACTATATTTATTCAAGATATATATGAGGGAGAGGGGCTTCCAAATGTGCCACGTGGAACAGTCAAAAAGCTTCGTATTTTTGCCTATGAGTATGCCTATATTAGATCTCCATCTGACCACCACGCACAAGGTATTCAGAGCGGATGGGATATTAAGCGTATACTTGGCGAGGTAGATGTTGAAGAAGATGGCTCAGCTATATTTAAAGTACCTGCAAACACGCCTATATCTATGCAACCACTTGACAGTGAGGGCAGGGCTATTCAATGGATGCGCAGCTGGACTACTGCAATGCCTGGTGAGGTGGTGTCGTGTGTAGGTTGCCATGAAGATCAAAACTCTGTTGTGCCACCTAAAAGGGTTATCGCTTCAACAAAATCTCCTTCAAAGCTTGTAGCACCTGTTGATGGGGTTCGTCCATTTGTTTTTGCGCTAGAGGTTCAGCCTATTCTTAACCGAGCTTGTGTGTCGTGCCATAATGGCGAAAATGGCTCTACCGACATGACTGGTGAGGTAAAGCCTACATACAAAAAGCCACTAGGGCTTCAAAGGAAAAGCACAAATTATAGCCTTAACGAAAAGGAGCTCGAGGAGTATCTTGGGTACACTAAAGGTTACCTTGCTATTCACCCTTTTGTCTCACGCCAAGGACCTGAGGCTGATGCATGGGTTATGAAACCATACGAGTATCACGCCTCTACAAGTGAGTTAGTGAAGATATTAAAAGAGGGACACCACGGTGTTGAGCTTACTGACCAAGAGTGGCGCAAGATGTATGAGTGGATTGACCTTAACGCCCCATTTCATAGCTCATTTACACAAATAGACCATAAAGGACACAACCAGATAGAGCGTCGCCGTGAGCTTTCACAAAAATATAATGATGTTGATGTAAATTGGGAGCAAGAGATTGAAGATTACTATAAGCTACTCTCTTCAAGAGGTGATATAGCCGCTGAGATGCCAAAAGAGGCTGAAGAGATAAAATATAAAAGAGCTAAGACGAAAGGCTGGCCTATGGATTTAAATGATGCTAAAGAGCTGCAAAGATTAGCAGGTGCTAGCATTAAAGAGATAGAGATAGCACCAGGAGTAAAAATTGTATTTAGACGAATACCAAGCGGTACATTTATAATGGGTCGTAACAGTTATGGTCGCCAATGTGCCCCAGAGCATAAAGTAAAGATTTCCAAAGCCTTTTGGATTGGTGAAATGGAGGTAACTCAACAGCAGTTTAATGTAGTATACCCTCAGCACGACAATCGCTACCTAGCACAGATGTGGAAAGACCACACAGGACCAGGGTATATTGCTAACAAACCACATCACCCTGTAATACGTGTTAGCTGGGAGGAGGCTATGGCATATTGTGCTGAGCTAAGCAAAACAACAGGACTAAATATTACACTGCCTACCGAGGCGCAGTGGGAGTGGGCTTGTAGAGCTGGTAGTGGCGATGATTTTTGGTATGGCGATAATAACAGCTCATTTGGCACTTACGAAAACCTAGCTGATAAGCAGCTCGAAAAGATGGCAGTAAATGGTGTAGACCCACAGCCTATGTCGCACAACAACAAGTGGTTTAAGTATTGGAACTACCTACCTAAGGTAAGTACTGTAAACGATGGAAATATGCTCATTGCTAAAGGTAAGTACTACACTCCAAACCCATGGCACCTATATGATATGCATGGCAATGTTGGTGAATGGACTCGTAGCAGCTATGCACCATACCCATCAAATCAGAAAAAAGAGGTAGACTTAGACACTAAAACCATCAAAGGTGGCACGTGGCTCTCACGCCCTAAAGATGCTGGAGCTGCATATAGGAGCGGTCACTATAAGTGGCAGAAGGTTAACAATATAGGATTTAGAGTTATCATAGAGGAGTAAATAAATTAATCATAACGAATTATGAAAATAACATTTATTAAATTACTAGTTTGTGCAGTATTCATTTGTGGTGGTGCAAATGTCAGCCTAGCGGCTGCAAAGAGCGATTCACTTATGAGGATGGAGGTTAAAAGATACCTGCCTCTTCTAAAGGAGAGTAGCTATTTCACTAAAATAATGAAAGACAGAAGTGCTCCATCTTCTAAGTGCAGTGTTACTGGTGAGCAGCTACTTAAAGATGTAAAGAAGGTGCTAGACCTGCAAGAGAAGCTCGTGTGGATTACTCCAGCAAATGTGCGCAAGGCATTTGAGGACTTTAGAAAGAACAAAAATTATGATTCTGCTAAATACTCGGTTATGCTTGCAGAGCTTGAGAGAGCAGATAAAGTAGGATATATCGATATATACACCAACAACAGCGAGGCGATAGCTAATGCCGAAAAGATAGTATTGCTAACATCACAAATTTTAAAGTCTAACCCTGCGTTAGATTTTGATAAGATGATTGTGGCTAAATATAAGCTTGGCGATAACTCACGCTATGTAATGGCACCTGCGCTTGGTAGCGAGGTTAACAACTGGTCTAACCAGATGTCTGCTCGCAAAACAGGGTTTGATGCAGAGATAGCAGAGGTTTCATCTCTTCGTGCTGAACCTAAGTTTCGCACACTCTACAAACCTGCCGACGACTCACCAGTAAACCATTTTCAGCTCCATTGGGATGCCGATAAAATGATGTTTACATCGTTAGATGAGCGTGGAATGTGGAATATGTTTGAGATAGGTATTGATGGATCTGCTCCACGCAAGGTTATTGAAAACAGCGAGAAAGATTTAGAATTTATTGATGGCTCATACCTTCCTGATGGTCGTATTTTAACGATATCAAACATGGGGTATCACGGTGTACCATGTGTACATGGAAGCGACCCAGTTGGCAACATGGCTCTTTATGACCCTGCAACTAAAAAGTTACGCCGCACAACCTTTGATCAAGATGCAAACTGGAACCCTGTAATTATGAACAACGGACGTGTGATGTATATTCGCTGGGAGTATACAGACCTTACTCACTACTTTTCACGTATTGTAATGCATGCTAACCCTGATGGTACAGAGGTGAAGGCTCTATATGGTAGTGGCTCTTTCTTTCCTAACTCAATATTCGATATTCGACCTATTGAGGGTAAAACTACACAGTTTGTAGGTGTTGTTTCAGGACATCATGGTGTTGCTCGTTCGGGTAGAATGATGCTTTTTGACCCTGCCAAAGGGCGTAAAGAGGTTAGTGGTATTGTGCAAGAGTTTCCATTTAGCTCTAGGGCCGTTATTCCTATAATAAAAGATGAACTAGTTAATGGTGTATGGCCACAGTTTATTAAGCCTTACCCTATCAATGAAAAATATTATTTAGTATCTGCTAAGCTCTCACCATATTCTCTTTGGGGCATCTACTTGGTTGATATATATGATAATATGATACCTATATTAGAGTCTGAGGGTGAGGGCTATACCTCTCCAACAGTGCTTAAGGCTAGAGTTACACCTCCTGCTATTCCCGACAAGGTCGATTTAACAAAAAATGACGGTACTGTATTTATACAAGATATATATGAGGGCGAGGGGCTTCCAAATGTGCCACGTGGAACAGTCAAAAAGCTTCGTATCTTCGCTTATGAATATGCTTATATCAGATCACGCTCAAATCATGCAGCTCAAGGTATTCAGAGTGGATGGGACATTAAGCGTATCTTGGGTGAGGTAGATGTAGAGGAAGATGGGTCGGCTATATTTAAAGTACCTGCTAACACACCATTTTCTATTCAGCCCCTTGACAGTGAGGGTCGTGCTCTTCAATGGATGCGCAGCTGGACAACAGCTATGCCTGGTGAAACAGTGTCGTGCGTGGGTTGTCATGAAGATCAAAACTCTATTGTCGCTCCAAAACGCTCAATGGCATCGATGAAAGCACCCGCAGAGCTAGATGCTCCAGAGGGTGGTGTACGTCCTTTTGTTTTTGCTTTAGAGGTGCAGCCTATACTCAACAGAAACTGTATTTCGTGCCACGATGGGCAGGGTGGCAGATCTGACATGACTGGTGTTATGCGCCCTACAAATACTAAATCGGCTATAAATAGCTCTGCCGACTCGCTTGGATACTCTAACGGATATTTGACAATTCATCCATTTGTGTCACGTCAAGGTCCTGAGGCTGATGCTTATGTAATGAAACCTTATGAATATCACGCCTCGACAAGTGAGTTAGTTAAAATTCTTAAAAATGGGCACCATGGTGTTGAGCTTACCGACAAAGAGTGGCGTAAAATGTATGAGTGGATAGATCTTAATGCTCCATTTCATAGCTCTTTTGCTGCCACCACTTATCGAGAAAACAACCAAATTGAACGCCGACGTGAAATTGCACGTAAATATAACAACTTTGAGGTTAACTGGGAGAAAGAGATATCTGACTACACTGCCCTACTAGCTTCAAAAGGCGATATTGAGCCTAAAATACACACTTACAATAAGCCTCAATATAAAAAGGTGAAGGGTAAAGATTGGGCTTTTAGTTCTGTCGAGGCGAAAGCTATGCAAAATAAGCTTGGTAATAATATCAAGGAGGTAGAGATTGCCGAGGGTGTAGTTATGAGGTTTAGACGTATACCTAGCGGTAGCTTTATTATGGGTAGTAATGAAGTGGGTGCTGCTGCTGCACCAATGCACAAATCGAAAATTGGAGACTCTTTTTGGATTGGTGAAATTGAGGTTACTCAAGGGCAATTTAACACTGTTTTTCCTGAGCATGACAACCGCTATATTGCGCAGATGTGGAAAGACCATACTAACCCTGGTTATGTAGCAAACACACCTAAACACCCTGTTATTAGAGTTAGCTGGGAAGAGGCTGTTGAGTTTTGTAAAGAGGTTAGCAAAAAGACAGGGCTAAATATTACACTACCTACCGAAGCGCAGTGGGAGTGGGCTTGTAGAGCTGGTAGCAGTAGTGATTTTTGGTATGGCGACAACTCACCCGATTTTGCTAAGCATGAAAACCTAGCAGATGTACAGCTTGAAAAGATGGCTGTTAGCGGAGTAGATCCACAGCCAATGTCTAAAAAACACTCATGGTTTAAGCTATATAACTACCTACCTAAGCACGATAAGGTTAACGATGGTAATATGGTTGTCACCCTTGGCAAAGCATACCTTCCAAACCCTTGGGGGCTTTATGATATGCATGGTAATGTTGCTGAGTGGACTATTAGTAGCCACCACCCTTACGATGCTAGCAAAAGTGTTAAAAAAACTGATAGCGACGTTAAGAGCATTAAGGGCGGGCATTGGTTGTCACGCACTAAAAATGCTGGTGCTGCTTACCGTGATGGTTATTATAAGTGGCAAAAGGCTAATAATGTTGGTTTCCGCATTGTAATTAACAGCAATTTGTAAATAGTAGTAGGTAAAGATTCTTATTGAGATATAATGTTGAAAAGTAACCAGGCTATAACGAGAACTTGTTAGTAACAGGCTTAATGATTATACAGTAGAAAGGAGCTCTTCGGAGCTCCTTTCCCTTTTAAAGACCGTTGTAAAATTATGAACTGCTGTAAGCGTCTTCGCAATTGCGTATACCGCAGCAAACCCACAAGTGTGATTAATTCAATTCATGGTTTTAATATTTTTGGTGTCTTTTGTTCAATTTCAGCCCACTTATGAGGTGGTCGCTTCCGTAGCTATTTGTAAGTAGCATTGTCGGCAATTTAGCTAAATAATTAATCGGAATTACTGCGTTAGTTCATTGCTTAATTTAACTGCTCTTCATTGAAAGGCCTGTCACAATGTTTTGTACCCATAATTCAAAGTTAATATTGTAAGTCTAACTTACTCTTCAGACAAAGTTAGGTGTTATAATGTGAATTATAAGTTGAATAGCAATCATATTCAAGCTATTGTACGGTGTCAGAATGCCAGTGAGGGTGGTTTTATCTAAAGAATACAAATCATCTAAAAAACACTCATAATAAGCTATGTATGTAATCAGATCTGATTTGCCTAAGAAAAATAAAATATTTATGTAGTTTAATAGTCTGAATATCAGATAGTTTTGCCATATAATGTTCTCGTATTGTAAAATAAAACATTAATTATTTGAAAAATAGAATTATATAAGCTATATTTGAAAAATAAATCAGATCAGTACTTTATTTGTCTAAAAAGTCGAAACCTTAAGAATCTCTTACCTCAATCTACTCTCAGCAAATGTGATGTTATTTACGTACTATTTTATTCTAATTAAAATTTAATTACTATGAAAGCACTACAATCTATTTCCATTCTCCTTCTTACGGTATCTACGCAACTATTCACCTCGTGTGAAAAGCATGACGATATACCACATGTACCAACTCTAAACATTTCAGATAGTCTGTCAGTAGTTACCTTATTTAATGAAATAGGTAACAGATGGGATGGTAATGTATCTACATCAAAAGATGTTGAACTAAAATTAATTGATGATGAGTATCGAGTTATATCTATTCGCTTAACTAAGTTTGATCTTCCAGAAGCGAGAATACATGAGGATGTATCAAATTTAACAGAGTTAGTATACTTATGTGTTCGAGGATATGCAATGTCTGGAACTATTCCATCGCAAGTACATCAATTAACTAAGATGCAACGGATCGACTTTGAACATACAACGCTTCAAGGTCCATTGGATATATCTCACTTCAAAGACCTAAGAGTGATTAAAGTATTAGATAATCATAAATTGGTAGGCGGTGGTATTGTTGAACATTTGGGTAAAGCAGAGAGATTAATATCTGTGCATATAGTACAAACCCCTCTACTAGGAGGATATTTTTCTAGTGATATTGGAAAGCTTCAAGAATTATCACATTTAAAAATTCAAGGTATAGGCTTGACTGGAACTATACCTAAAGAGATGGGGTCACTAAAAAGCCTTGAAATTCTCCACCTAGGCTCTAATAAATTGACAGGAGTGGTTCCTGATGAGCTAGGAGATTTAACCCTTATTAACCTCGTATTATCAAATAATCTATTGTCATGGGAGATACCAACTAATTCTGGAATATGGAATACTGAGCAATCACCAGGACTTGACCGTAATAGTTTTACGGGAGTGATTCCTGATTTTATCTTAGATAGAAACTCCCATGCTTGGATTCACAATAATATTTGTGAACAAAGGGGTGTTGGATTTAGTAATTGTGTCGAGTAAATAATAATATAATCTTTTAAAACATGTGAATTATAATCCCTATTTTTTTGGGTTTTTAAAGCATATTTTGGGCAGTCAAATTGAATGTAAGCACCTCTGCGACTACGTACACCGCAACAAAACCACGAATATGATTAATCACATAAACAACTAAACGTATTAATATTATTCAGCCTACGATACGTAATCACGGATATGCTTACGAACAGCTACATAATTTTCGATATCTTTTCCTTGATGCTTAGCTTCCGATACTAACACAATCCTCAAATTATCATCTTTAACCTCTATTACTCCGCCATCAGGCATAATACTCGAATTAGCCACAAAAAGAGTTTGTCCCAATTCAGCATCAACCTCTTTTAATGCTTGGTTTATTTTATCCTTTTTTATGATCGTTCTGTATCGAAAAAATAATCTAGTGTATTCTTTTTGAAGTTCTTCTAGTACACGATGTGAGATTTCACCGACCTTACATCATGTAACTTTGAGTTGTCCCCAAAAATACCAACACCACCAAGAGATTCCTTATGTTGATTTGTTAATCTATTTGATTGTGTGTGTTTTGCCATATTATCTAATTTTACAATTCTAGCCCAAAACCCGTCAATGCAAATTCAACTAATACGCTAGTTTACTGTCATTTACAAACCACTTGCTACGACCTAAAAAAGGCTAATTCTCAAATGTTGAGAATTAGCCTTTTTTAATATACACTGTAATATGTTATTTTTTAGTATCAGCGTGCCTAAAGTAACGTTTTGGAGCAGTATGGCTGAATAACTTAGGTCTACCACGATCATAACTTTTACTGCCGTAGCTGCCTGTACCACTG
>CAMQVM010000003.1 GCA_947038135.1 uncultured Rikenellaceae bacterium | reverse complement strand
ACTTGTTGTCAGTGTATTATAGCCTATTAATGGTGAATTATTGTATTATGCGAATATCCCTACGTAATAGTGGAGACGCTTACGTTTAAACTTTTGTTAGTTTTGTAATGGTCTCAATAGTCAAATGTAAGAATTTCACCATGGTCCAAAAACAATGGTTTGGTTGAATACTATAACACACAAAAGTGCCCTTAGCATAAAGCTAAGGGCACTTTTGTGTGTTATAGTAAAAAATAACGTTTATTCAGCAGTAGGAGCAACTACCTCAGTAATACTATAATCTATCTCCGACTGGCGGCGATAAGTATTATAACGCCATTTTGCATTATCTTCAGAGGCAGTAAATAGCTCTTGTGCCTCTTTAGGGAACAACTTTTGTAGTGAGTTGTAACGTATCTCATCTAAAATGAAGCTCTGGAACTTATCCCACTGTGGAGCTTTTGAATCCAATACAAATGGGTTCTTACCAGCCTCCTCTAGTGTAGGGTTAAATCTCCAAAGGTGCCAGTATCCGCACTCTACTGCACGCTTAGATGTAAGTTGAGCCTTACCCATGCCCCCCTTAATACCGTGGCTAATACATGGCGAGTAAGCGATAATTAACGATGGTCCGTCATAAGCCTCAGCCTCTTTTATCACCTTGAAGTATTGGCTTTGATCTGCACCCATAGCAACTTGTGCTACATATACATATCCATAAGTCATTGCCATAGCTCCTAAATCCTTTTTACGAATACGCTTTCCTGATGATGCAAACTTAGCAACGGCTCCTACTGGAGTACTCTTAGAAGATTGCCCTCCTGTATTTGAATACACCTCAGTATCCATTACTAATATATTAACATTATCTCCCGATGCAATAACATGATCTAAACCACCATATCCAATATCGTAAGCCCATCCGTCACCACCAAATATCCATTGAGAACGCTTTGGAAGGTAAGACTTAAGCTCTATAATCTCTTTGCAAGAGTCACAACTACACTTTGAGCATAGCTCTATAAGCTTAGTTGAAGCATCTCTGTTTGTAACTAACACTTTACGTGTGTCTATCCATAGCTGCATAGCCTCTTTTAGCTCTGCACTACACTTGTCACAACTAGCTATTGCGGTAGTCATAATCGCTTGTAGGCGGTCACGCATAGTCTCAACACCAATGTTCATACCTAAGCCATACTCTGCATTATCTTCAAATAGTGAGTTTGCCCAAGCAGGACCAGCACCATTGTCGTTTGTGCAATATGGAGTAGATGGAGCACTACCACCATATATAGATGAACAGCCTGTTGCATTTGCAATCATCATGCTCTCACCATATAGTTGAGTTATAGCCTTTATATATGGAGTTTCACCACAACCAGCACAAGCACCCGAGAACTCAAATAGAGGTTGTGCAAACTGGCTGTTTTTTACAGCTTTAGTTTTATCAACAACAGTATCTTTATATCCCACTTTTTCATGCATATAAGTCCATTTTGCCGACTCATTAGCATCAAGCCTATCGTGTAGAGTACCCATAGCTAGCGCTTTTGTAGGAGCAGGACATACCTGCACACAGTTTCCGCAACCAGTACAATCGTAAGGGCTAACTTGTATAGCAAACTTATAAGCCTTTGTTG
Organism: uncultured Rikenellaceae bacterium; assembly: GCA_947038135.1. Lineage (GTDB taxonomy): Bacteria > Bacteroidota > Bacteroidia > Bacteroidales > Rikenellaceae > CAMQVM01. The sequence goes on along the minus strand of CAMQVM010000003.1, from coordinate 18,059 downwards.
GACCTACACCCTGCTTAGCCTTTGCACCCTCTGGAGCAGCCTCCAACTCTTCATCTGTAAGAAGGAACGGACGGATTGCAGCATGAGGACATACATAAGCACATTGGTTACATTGAATACAGCTTTCGTCAAGCCACTCAGGTATAAAAGCAGCGATACCACGCTTTTCATATTGTGAAGTGCCCGAATCCCAAGTACCATCTTCACGACCTGTAAAGGCGCTAACCTTTAAATCATCACCTTTAAGCGAGTTTATAGGGTTAACTATGTTAGCGATAAATTCAGGAATAGTTGTATCTACCTCTTTAGCAACAGGCACTACATTAGCCCACTCAGCAGGAACTTCGACCTTCTCTACATTGATACCACCAGCCTCAACAGCAGCGTAATTTTTTGTTACTATATCTTCACCTTTGTTTCCATAAGACTTATAGATAGCCTTTTTCATCTGCTCAACAGCAAGGTCGTAAGGTATAACCTCAGACACCTTAAAGAATGCACTCTGCATAATGGTGTTTGTGCGGTTGCCTAAACCTAGCCCTGTAGCGATTTTTGTAGCGTTGATTATATAGAAATTGATGTTATGCTTAGCCATAAATAGCTTCATATCATCAGGTATATTATTTTTGGTTGTCTCAACATCCCAAACGCTGTTTAGCAGGAAAGTGCCACCATCACGCATACCCTTAAGTAGGTCGTACTTGCCTAAGTATGCAGGCACATGACACGCCACAAAATTAGGTGTAGTAACTAGATATGGTGAACGTATAGGAGTGTCGCCAAAACGTAGGTGCGACGAGGTGTAACCACCCGATTTTTTAGAGTCGTAAGCAAAATATGCTTGACAATATTTATCGGTTGACTCTCCAATTATTTTAATAGAGTTTTTGTTAGCACCAACAGTACCATCAGCACCCAAACCAATAAATCGAGCCTCAAATAGACCCTCACTACCAAGCTTGAGTTCATCACCTATAAGTAGAGATTTAAAAGTAACATCGTCGTTTATACCAACTGTAAATTGGTTTTTAGACTCATTCATAGCTAGGTTCTCATAAACTGAAAGAATCATTGCTGGGGTTGTATCTTTTGATGATAGACCGTAGCGTCCTCCTACTATAACTGGAGCATTCTCAGTACCATAGTAAGCATCACGGATATCAAGATATAGTGGATCACCGTTAGCACCTGGCTCTTTTGTGCGGTCAAGAACAGATATACGCTTAACAGTAGTTGGCACAACATCAATAAGATGTTTTATAGAGAACGGACGGTATAGGTGTACTGATACCAAACCAACCTTTTGTCCCTGTGCTGCAAGATAATCGATAGTCTCCTTGATTGTCTCAGTAATAGAGCCCATCGCCACGATTATATTCTCAGCATCTGGAGCTCCATAATATGTAAATGGTGCGTAGTTACGACCTGTAATAGCAGATATCTCTTTCATATAATCTACTACTATATCTACTACATCATCATAAAAATGATTTGCAGCCTCACGAGACTGGAAGTAGATATCAGGATTTTGTGCAGTACCACGAGTTACGGGCTTTGCAGGGTTCAGAGCACGAGCTCTAAAATCAGCAAGCGCCTGAGTATCTAGTAAGTGTTTAAGATCCTCTATCTCTAGCGACTCTATTTTTTGAATTTCATGCGATGTACGAAAGCCATCGAAGATATTCATAAATGGAATTCTTGACTTTAATGATGCCAAGTGAGATATAGCAGATAGATCCATGACCTCTTGTACGCTACCAGCCATAAGCATAGCAAAACCTGTTTGACGTGTAGACATTATATCTGAGTGATCGCCAAAAATAGATAGTGCCTGCGCTGCAAGCGAGCGAGCAGTAACATGAAATACAGCAGGAAGTAGCTCACCCGAAATTTTATACATGTTAGGAATCATCAACAACAGTCCCTGCGATGCAGTAAATGTTGATGTTAATGCTCCTGCTTGTAGCGACCCATGAAGCGCACCTGCTGCACCAGCCTCTGATTGCATCTCTACAACCTTTACTGGTTGCCCAAAGATATTTTTTCTACCCTTTGCTGCCCACTCCTCAACATGTTCAGCCATAGTTGATGATGGTGTAATAGGGTATATCGCTGCTACTTCGCTAAACATATAAGCAATATGAGCGGCTGCGTAATTACCATCACAAGTGATGAATTTTTTATTTTTTGTCATTTTTTAATAAGATTATGTTTATTCTACGTGTTATAAGAGACAATCTGTTATTGCGTTTTATGCAAATATTTGATTATTCTCTATAATTCCATAAATTAAAATTGTTGCAATGTGTTACAAATATATATATAATAATTCGAAAACAAGAATAAAAAGTTAAAAATAACAAATTATCTTAATTATGATATTTATGATTACGAATAGCAACCTATTTATTGGTCTTTTAACACTCTGTAGTTTTAGTTGTATTTAGCTTGTTTAATGCGCTTTATAACTTTTTCAATTCCTCTGCAATATGTGTAAATTCGTGAGCAGAGTGTATTATCATATAGTTGCGCTGCCACTCTATGTCCTCAACAGTTACTACATTTATCACACCTAGCTCGATCTCTCTTTTTACTGCCGAGTATGGCAGCAAGGCTAAAAAAATTGGCGAATTGGTTATAAATGATTTTACTGCTTCGCTGCTGCGGGGGCGCATTGCTATATTAAGTGTGTCGGTTGATATATTGAGTAGCTCAAGCTCATTGTCTACAAACTTAGCAAAATCAGAGTCTTGGTGTTGAAGAATAAGTGGTGTTTTTTTAAACTGCTCTAATGAGATCATTTTTGGTAGTAGTGTTTCAGCTCTTGAAACTATCACGGCTTTGTCTTGCAGTATTATAGAGCTTTTAAAGCTGTTTTGATCCTCGTTGTTATGCTCATTGCCATGCTCGCTACCGTGTTCAACAAATGCGATGTCAATCTCTCCATATCTAAGTTCTTTAAGTATCTGTGCAGACGTTCCATAGCTTGATATAAACCTTGTAGATCTGTTTTTAGTAATGTACCTTGATATGATCTTTGAAAGTAGGTAGTCGGCAATAGTTTCGCTTACCCCTATTTTTATGCTTTTGGTGTGTGGTGTTATTGCTGAATCCATCTCAATCTCTAACAGGTCGTAGCCATTAAGAATATCGTTTGCTCGTCTGAAGAAGAACTCACCTCTAGTGGTTAGTTTTACCTTGCCTATATCTCTATCAAAGAGCTGCACGCTATATGTAGACTCTAATATCTGAATATGTTTTGTTACTGCAGGTTGTGAGATGCTTAGCTCTTTGGCTGCCTTTGAAAAGCTTCCAGTGGTTGCAACTGTTACAAACACTTTCAATCTAAAATCCATATCTGTTGTTTTTTACTAGTGGTACAAAGGTAGTATTATTTGATATTTTCACAAATAAAAAATTACTACTATTAGTATTATGTCGCTAATATATATAGGTGTATCAGTCTATTATTTTCATGATTTATATAAAAATTACAAAAAAACAAAAAAAGAGTTGCAAAATAAAAATATTTGTCTTATCTTTGCACTCGTTATAACAATCATGATGTGATAGTTTATTGGTCCCGTAGCTCAATTGGATAGAGCAACAGATTTCTAATTTGTAGGTCATAGGTTCGAGCCCTATCGGGATCACTTTCAAAACACTCGTAAGTTGGTATGTAGTGCAATTAGCCGTTTAATCTTTTGATTAGGCGGCTTATTTTGCATATAGGTATTTATGTAAATTATGGCGATCAGCAGAACTTGGTCATGCTGATTGCCATAATTAATAAAACTGTTGCAACATCAAGAAATAGGTGTAATATTTCGTAATTGTGCAATGACTCTTAATGCAAAGCTTAAATTATCTTCTTGGTATATTTATTCTTACTAAGACACCATACAAGAGCTGTTACTGCAACAAAAACAACTAGAGCAATAATAAATATCTTTATATATGAAGGTAGGTTCAGTATAGGATATAAGATATCATAAAAGACCTGCACGAAGAAAAAGTGACATAGAAAGACACCAAAAGTAAGCCCCGCAACACGGCTCATAACTTTCGACTCTCTAAATTTAATCTTTTGAATAAGTAGATATATAGCAATCGTCATCATAAAAACATTGATGCCAGTAAAGTACCACGCTATTTCAAGATACTCATAGTTGCCAGGATATACCTTTCCGACAGCTATAAACCCATAATATGTTATAAGAAACCCAACAATAAACAGAGGTACTGATACCATCAAAGTACGTGTAAAGCTCCAGTTTAGAGGGTATTTCTTTAGGTAATATGCGAGAACCAGATAACCTATATAACCCGAAAAATAGTATAAAGTACCATAAGGATTCCAAAAACAGACACCTAATACATCCATACTGCCATAGTTGCCCGTATATCCTACTTCAGGAGCAAACATCTTAACATAAGGAAGTAGCATAGTAGCACCCCATAACATCAAAAATACCTTAACCTCTTTTTGTGTGGCTTGGTTCAGCCATGCACCTATAATAGGCAGTATCAAATATATTCCTACAAGCATATAGATATACCACAGTGGTATAGTGTCGTAAGTAAAATTAAACACAAAGGTGTAAAGCTTTGTTAGTGTAGCCTCAATGGTGAAATTTTCTAATACGATATTAGGATTAGCGGTATCAAAAAATGAGAGATACCCAAAATAGAGAAAAGGAGTAACAATAGACCAAAAAATAAGTGGCACAACAATTTTCCTTATGCGCTTAGTGTAAAATGCCGAAGTCCCAGTTGTTATAGGTAACAAAAGGTAACCAGTAACCATCGCAAACAGAGGAACACAGGGTCTAACAATACTCCCCCATGCAATAGCTGCCATATAATCAGATTCATTATTAGTAAACTGCGCCACGAATGGGTCGCAACAGTGGGCTAGAACCACCATAAAACAGGATACGACCCTAAGGACATCTATCCAAGCAATGTTTTTATTCATAATATAAAAATTTAGTGTAAAAAAAAAGCGATTACAATTAAGTAATCGCTTGTGTAGTCCGTAGGGGAATCGAACCCCTATTACAAGAATGAAAATCTTGCGTCCTAACCGTTAGACGAACGGACCATATAGGACTTAAACTAAATCACACCTTGCTAGCTGTAGACTTAATTCGATACAAAGGTAGTCATATTTTTTTAATTAACAAATAAATATGCAAAAATAAGTTATTATTTTTCACCTAACATTGATAATCAATATGTTATGATTATTATTTGTAAAGCACTTTAACCTTTTTGTGAAATTTTTCCTCTAATATATCAGATATATAACACATAATTTTACGTCGGAGTTCATATTCACTATTACTATACTCTCCACCCGACTCATGTACTAACCCTAATAAAAATGTGATAGACTCAGACTCTAACATTAATCTATATAGCTTAAAAGCAGCTTTATTTTTAAGGTGTGACTCATCATCCAGTGCGGGTCTGGTTTGTAGTAAAAAGTATAGTTTATTTAGGGTTACAAGGCTTTCAGTAACAAAATCTACCCCGCTCATATACCATATTGGCTGGAGCTCAGGGGTATTGGTGTAGTCTGACAGTTCTAGTGTTGACTCTATCGTTGCTCCGTTAACAGCCGATATTAGTCGAGCTAAGTGGTAGCCACACACAACCTTTTTGCCTTCAAATGAATCAATAAAATCGACAAACTCCCCCATTTTAGCCTCTACTGGAGGTGACGCACATAGAAGGGTGTTTTTAGGTAGTGATATAGTTGCACATAAGCAGCTAATATCGTCTTTAGCATAGTAGTCGTCTATTTTCATTGCCTGCTCTACTACTCTTGATGCGATATTATTAGATGATATTTTACTATCCTCTTCCAACATATTAATTATAAAATCTACCACACGCTCACGCTTCCATCCAAACGGGTATTTTTTGCTTCCTAGTCCACTTTGAGTGACACCATCAGTCATAGTGATGATTCTGTCGCCCTCTTCTATTTCAAAGGTGGTGTAACAAATCGACTCATGGTTGTCTATATTGCTCTCGAATTGCACGCTCTTCCACTCACACTCTAGCTCACGCCCTCTTCTATATATAATTGATGTAGGGTTATCGTACTCTATAATAGTTGCTTTGCGATTAAAAAGATCAATCGACACCCTCGAAAAGGTTGAGTATCGCATATTTCGCACACTACATATAGGTAGTGTTTTTAAAACGAACTCTGCAATTCTCTTTATATCTTCTATATGATGATCATAGTTTACAATAAATGTGGCTGTAAGAGTAGATAAGATATTAGCTTTAACCCCATGTCCTAAACCATCAGCAAGTACTGCAACAGCAGAGCCCCCTCCATCACTCTTCTTAACTATATATGTATCTCCACATATATGTTCATCAAGGCAGTTGCGCTGAACACACGCAATATCTACAAATAAGTTATTTTCCATCATACTTAGGATCTATTGTTGTCATTGTTTTATAAAGTACCTTTGTTGTAGCTGCTATCTCTTCGCCAAGCAGAAACCCAATTTTCTGCACCATAGACATATTTTGGTTTATAACTGCTTCGATCTGTTTTGTTGCCTCTTGGCGAGCAACCAGCGAATCGGCTATGTTACGAAATATTAACATAATCTTTTCTCCTCTGCGAATTGAGTAAATTGAGGTACTAACAGTAAAATCGCCAAGTTTACTATTTAACCATAATTGATCTTTTCCGCTGTTTTGAACCTCCAAAAATCTCTTATATAAATCATCATTTACAAGCTCTTTTAGCATGAGATTCTCTGTTTTTGGCTCACTACAATTTATAAAACAGAGGCTTTTCTTGTCAAGCATATCAATAAAACTCTTATTATAGAGTAATAATTCTCTGTTTTTTCCTACAATAACTACTGCTTCATTCAATTTTGAAACGATATTATTGAGGTTATTTCGCTCAATTTCTAGCTCATTTTGCGCAATATCAATTTCTGAACTAAGAGTTTTTATCCTCTCTTTTTGTTGATTATAGGAGTCGGAGCTAAAAATAGATGAATTTATTTTATCAAATCGAATATTTAATTTTATAGCGTTTTTTGGGCATACTTTAAAGCAGTTTCCACACGCCATGCATTTATCATAATCCATAACACAGAGCCCCAAACTCACAGTTAGTGCATTGTTAGGACATACTTTCAAACAGACATTACAGCCATCGCAAAGGCTTTTATTAACAGTAAATATACTCATTATAATTAAATTAAATAAAAAAAAACATTAAAAAATTTTGCATTTCTAATTTATTCGCTTACTTTTGCCAATAACAATATTTAAAGATACAATATGAAAGGTACAGTAAAATGGTTTGATGGAGCTAAAGGTTATGGCTTTATCACTGCAGAAACAGGTGGCGATTATTTCGTTCACTACACAGGCATTAACAAGGACGGCTTCCGCGGCTTAGAGCAAGAGCAAGAAGTTGAGTTCGAAATGGAAGAGGGCAAAAAAGGTCCTCAGGCCGTTAACGTTAGTGTAATAGGTTAATTAATCGTTTACGATTAATGCTTATTAAGTTTAGGGCTGTCTTGATAATCAAGATAGCCCTATTTTATATCCTTAGTGCTTATCAAACTTCTCGCAAGATATGACAAATTGCTAAGATTACAAAATTTATAAAATTTATAAATTACAGGTCGTAATTTCATTTTGTAAACATATACACCAATCAAAGATTATATAAAAACAAAAAAGAGCTTAATTTACTCTATTTAATAATACATATTCATTTTTGATTACAAATACTCAATCATAAAAAATTTTTTTTTATGCAAAAAAGAGGTAAATAACCTCGTAATATAGTCACTTCTAACCATTTGAATAGGAGTTTTTCTACTATTTTATATCTCTTTTCTTTACAGGTTTGGATCAAGTATATAAGAATGATGAATTTCACACTATCAAAATTTATAAAGAGGATATTTCCCGATTTAATATGGAGCTATCCTTCATCTGACAACAAAAAAAGAGTCTATCTGACCTTTGATGATGGTCCTACGCCAGCTATCACCCAATGGGTAATAGAACAATTAGCTATTGTAGGAGCACAAGCAACTTTCTTTGCACTAGCAAAAAACATAGAGCAAAATCCCGATATTTTCGAACTTATAAAAGCCGCTGGACATGCAGTAGGCAATCATACATATAGCCACCAAAAGGCGTGGAATATGACAACCACAGAGTATATAGAAGATGTAGATCTAGCTGATAATTTTATTGGCTCTAATCTTTTCAGACCCCCTTATGGAGTAATTTTCCCTAGACAGGCAAAAAGGGTTAGCTCTCGATACAAAATAGTTATGTGGAGTGTATTAAGCCGAGATTACAGCTGCTACTGCACTCCCGAGCAGTGTTTGTTAAATGTGCTTAATTGGACTAAAGATGGTTCAATAGTGGTGTTTCATGACTCTGCAAAGGCGTTTAACAATCTTAAATACGTATTGCCAATTGTTCTTCAGCGATTAAAAAAAGAAGGGTATGAATTTTGCAAAATTGAATTGTAACAGGTTTATAGTAGCATATAATTGATAAAATAGATATAAGCATATGAAAATTGCAATAGGAATAACTGGGGCTAGTGGCTCTATATATGCAAGGCAGCTGATCGATAAGCTATCAGTAATAGAAGGAGTAGAGCTGCACGTTATCTTTTCATCTTATGGTAAAGATGTAGCAAAATATGAGCAGGAGTATAACGCAATACTATCAAATAGCAGCATTAGTATATATGACAATAATAATATGTTTTGCACCATTGCTTCAGGCTCTTCAGAGATAGATGCTATGGTTATTGTACCATGCTCTAGCTCTACACTAGCACGAGTTGCTACAGGCACTACCAACAACCTAATTACACGAGCTGCTGATGTTATGTTAAAAGAGAGAAGAAGGCTTATATTATGCTTTCGTGAGACTCCTTTGTCACTTATACATATAGACAACATGAAGAGTGCAACCCTTGCAGGGGCAATTGTTATGCCATTAATACCGTCGTTTTACTCAAGACCATCGACAATAGAAGAGGTGGTATTAACTCAAACCGAGCGTATAATATCTCTTTTGGGTGTCAAAATAGATAGATTTGTATTTACAGATTCTAAAAATACACTTTAGCAAAACATACCTTTTATTTAAAACAATAATGTTTTGTAGAGAATCTCTTTTGGTGTAGATTCATATATAAAATTAATAGTTTGCAAAAGCACAGTAATAACTACTTTCAAATGCACTATGAACTTTTGTATTCTCTATTTTATAATTAAATTACATAAATATACAATAATAACTATTGTAATACCGTTAATTATACGGGTCTTAGTAAAGTGGTTGTATTTTATAAAAAACTTGTAATTCTCATCTTCAAATTTTCACATTTTCAAAGTAAAGATTTAAGTTAATTATTAATTTAACAGATTAAAAAATGAAAGTATCTTATTTCAAATTAATCGCTAAAAGGAGTCAGTTGTGGCACTCCTTAGGTAGTACAAATAAACTTAGCAAAGCAAAGATGTTTGCTATGCTAAGTTTGTTTGTTTTAACACTCGTTGGTTGTAAAGACAAAAAGGAGATACCACGTCCTATTGTCATGGTTCAGTTGTCTGAGATAGATGATATTGAGCTTTTCAGTGAGTATGTTGGTCGATTGACAGCTTTTAGGAATGTCGAGGTACGTGCTCGTGTCGATGGTTTTATCCAAGAGATGACTTTTGAACAGGGAACATTTGTAAACAAAGGCGACTTGCTGTATGTGATAGACCCTACTGTTTATCAAGCGAAGTTTGAGTATGCCAAAGCGGTTTTAAAGAAGTCGGAGGCAGAGTATCTAAAGGCAAAAAGAGATGAGGAGCGCCTGCGTCCCCTTTATAAGGAGAATGCAGTGAGTCAGCTTGACCTAGATAATGCAGTGGCACAGACCGAGGTGGCATTTGCTAATGTAGCGATGAGTAAGGCTACATTGCAAGAAGCAGAGACAGAATTTAGTTACACGATGGTTCGAGCTCCTATATCTGGTTATATTACCGAGTCAAAGGTATATATAGGATCCTTGGTTGGCTCTAAAGGAGAGTCTTTGCTCTCAGAGGTGGTGCAAACCAACCCTATAACCGTTGATTTTGACATGACAGGGCTAGACTATTTGAAAAGCAAGCGCCGCAATGTAGAGTTTGGCACAACCGATTCTACACGTTCGTGGCAACCAACTGTAGAAATAACACTACCTGATAACACCTCTTATCATCATAAAGGAGTTGTAAATTTTGCCAACCCACAAGTAAACCCATCAACGGGTACTTTCAATGTTAGTGCTGATATACCTAATCCTAATCGTGTACTTTTACCAGGGCAATTTACTCAAGTAAAGCTCCTTGAAGATGTAGTTGAAGGAGCTGTTGTAGTACCTCGAAAATCTGTATACATCGAGAAGGGAGGTGCATTTATTATGATCGTGCGTGCTGATAGCGTTGTAGAGAAGCGATTTATAGAGACAGGGGTGCAGGTGAAAAATAAAATGGTTATAGATAGAGGATTAAGAGAGGGCGAGTGGATCATAACCGAGGGTCGTCAAAAAGTTGTCCCTGGCGATAAAGTTATACCCGTTTTAGCTAGTGATTCAGAAACGATAGATAAATTAAGGGGAGATAAGGTATGAAAACAGGATTCTTTATAGATCGTCCGATATTTTCGGCAGTACTATCAATACTTATTGTTTTAGTGGGGGGTATAGCCTTAACACTATTACCCGTAGATCAATATCCTGATGTAACGCCGCCAGTGGTAAGGATTAGTACTTCATATCCAGGAGCTAGTGCAACTACTGTAACACAAGCTGTTGCAACACCTATCGAGCAGGAGCTAAATGGTACTCCTGGTATGATTTATATGGAGTCTAGTTGTTCTAACACTGGCAGTTTAAGTATATCGGTAACATTTGAAGTTGGTACTGATGCTGATATGGCTACGGTAGAGATACAAAACCGTGTTAAGCTAGCAGAGTCACGCCTGCCTGCCGAGGTTGTGCAAAATGGCATATCGGTCGAGAGGCGCTCTACAAGTCAGTTAATGACTGTTAGTTTATCTTCAGATGACCCAAAGTTCGATGAGATTTACCTTAGTAACTTTGCTACTATCAATGTATTAGATGTATTGGGGCGTATACCTGGTGTTGGACGTGTGTCTAACATTGGTAGTCGTTATTATGCTATGCGTATATGGGTAATGCCAGATAAGCTAGCTAGTTATGGCATAACAGTAGAAGATTTAAAGTCTGTACTGAAAGACCAAAACCGTGAGTCGGCGGCTGGTGAGTTTGGAATACAACCTACAAACGATGTAGATATCACTCTTCCAATTACTACTCAGGGTAGGTTAGAAAATGTATCGCAGTTCGAAAATGTAATTGTACGTGCTAATTCAGATGGTTCAATTATTCGTATCAAAGATATCGCTCGTGTGTCATTAGAGTCTTCTAGTTACAATAATGAGAGTGGTGTAAATGGAGCTAACTCTGCAGTTTTAGCAGTTTACACGCTTCCTGGCGCCAACTCTTTAGATGTTGCTAATAAAGTGCGTGAAGAGATGGATAACATCAGCAAAAACTTCCCTGAAGGGTTATCGTATGATGTGCCTTTTGATATTACAGACTACATATCGCAATCTATCAATGAGGTGTACAAAACACTCTTTGAGGCGATTTTACTGGTTATATTAGTTGTATACTTGTCACTTCAAAATTGGCGTGCTACACTTGTGCCCGTTATTGCAGTGCCTATATCACTTATTGGTACTTTCGCATTTATGCTAGCATTTGGATTCTCTATCAACTTATTAACACTTTTAGGGTTGGTTCTAGCAATTGGTATTGTCGTCGATGATGCTATTGTGGTGGTCGAAAATGTCGAGCGGATAATGGAAGAAGATAATATCGGAGCACGTGAAGCTACACACAAGGCGATGAAAGAGCTCTCAGGGGCACTTATTGCAACATCACTAGTGCTGGCAGCTGTGTTTATACCAGTGAGTTTTTTAAGCGGTATTACAGGGTTGTTATTTAGACAGTTCTCTATTACTATTGTGGTGTCGGTGCTTATATCTACTGTTGTAGCGTTAACATTAAGCCCTGCTATTTGTGCTTTGATACTAAAACCACGAACAACAAAAAAGAGTGCTATGTTTAGGCGTATAGATTCATGGCTTGACAGAGGAAATAATATATATGTAGGTTATGTTCGTAAAGCTATTGGTAGCCCACGTAGAGTGTTGATTTTGTTTCTCATGATTTTAGGTTTTACAGGTATACTATCACGTTATACACCATCTAGTTTTATACCTGAAGAGGACCAAGGCTTCTTTAAGGTTGAGCTTGAGTTGTCTGAGGGTGCTACACTCTCTCGTACTCGTGCAGTTACTGATAGGGCAATAGCCTATTTTATGAAGCAACCAGCAGTAGATTATGTACTTAACAACACGGGCTCTAGTCCTAGTGTGGGTACTAACCAATCGAGGGCAGAGCTTACTGTAATTCTTAAACCGTGGGAAGATAGAGATGGTAGTGAGTTGCAGCTAGGTGCAGTTATTGAAGCAGCCAAACAAGAGTTTTATTACTATCCTGAGGCGGTGGCACACATATCACGTCCACCAGTTATTCCAGGCTTAGGTAGTGCTGGGGGTTTTGAAATGCAACTGCAAGCGAAGTCTGGAGCTACATGGGAGCAGCTTGTTGCAGCTACCGATACACTGCTTGTTTTAGCAGGCAATAGCAGTAAACTAACAGGTGTTTCGTCATCTTTACAGTCAGACACTCCGCAGTTATATTTCGATTTAAATAGAGATAGAGCTAAGTTTTTGGGAATACCACTATCAGATATATTCTCTACCATGAAGGCTTTTTTAGGTTCAGTTTATGTCAATGACTTTAATATGTTTAATCGTATATATAAAGTTTACATTATGGCTGAGGCTGATTACCGCAAGCATCCCGATAATATTGGATTGTTTTATGTAAAAGCTTCAAATGGTGCTATGGTGCCACTTACAGCACTCGGAAAAACAGAGTATACAACAGGACCTGGAACAATAAAGAGGTTTAATATGTTCAACTCTGCCATTGTTACAGGTCAGGCGGCCGATGGCTACAGCTCGGGAGATGCTATGGCCGAGATGGAGAGAATAGCTGCTAGGGTGCTACCTAAAGAGATCGGAATTAGCTGGAGTGGTTTATCACTACAAGAGAAGCAATCAAGCGGGCAGACTAGCTCTATTATGATTCTTGTACTGCTGTTTGTATTCTTATTTTTAGCGGCACAGTATGAGAGCTGGCTAGTGCCTATTGCGGTACTGCTTACACTTCCACTAGCTGGATTTGGGGCATTTTTGGGAGTTACACTTACGGGGCTTGAAAATGACATCTACTTTCAGATAGGGTTAGTTACCTTGATGGGTCTAGCCGCCAAGAATGCTATTTTGATTGTAGAGTTTGCAAAAACCATGATTGATAACGGTATGGCAGTAGAGGAGGCAGCAATAAAAGCGGCTAAAATGCGTTTCCGTCCACTTATAATGACCTCGCTGGCTTTTGTGCTTGGAATGTTACCACTGCTACTAGCTACTGGCCCAGGGTCAGCAAGTCGCCACTCAATAGGTACTGGAGTGTTTTTCGGAATGTTGTTTGCCATAACCGTAGGTATAGTTTATGTGCCGTTCTTTTTGGTGCTGGTTTATAAAGTAAAAGATAAATTGCTCAAATTAAAAAAACAAAGATGATAAGAAAATATATATATGTAATTATTGCTGTTAGTCTTAGCTCAGTTAGCTCTTGTAAGATGGGTGACAATTATACAAAGTCTGCAATACCAGAGGTAAACTCGTATGCGCAGTTTGGCACTGACAGCGCCACTTATGCTGATATGCAGTGGTGGGAGGTGTATACTGATAAGGTACTTATTGATCTTATAGACACTGCATTAATTAATAACCAAGACCTCAACATAGCAACTGAGCGGGTTCGAGAATATATGGCTCTTCGTAGAGTGGTTATTAGCGATCTATATCCTAGTGTTGGTGCTAAAATTGATTATAGTGGCACATCTGCTAAGAATACAAATGGGCCACGACTATCAACTAGTAACTTCAAGGCAAAGGCAACAGTTAGTTGGGAAATTGATTTATGGGGTAAGCTACGCCGCCAAAAAGAGGGTGCTAATGCCGATTTGATGGGTATAATAGAGAATAGACGCTCTGTTGAGATGTTTTTAGTGGCAGAGGTGGCAGAGCAATATTTTGAGCTTGTGACATTGAATAGTAAGCTAAATATCGTTAAGCAAACTATTGATGATCGCAAAGAGGCATCACGAATAGCATTACTGCGTTTCAAAAGTGGCTTAACATCTGAAATTGCATATAAGCAGGCACAAGTAGAGCTTGCCGAAACACAAGCTATATTACCTACTGTTGAGCAAGATATAGTTTTCAGAAACAATGAACTTTCGTTTTTGCTAGGCTTACCACCAACACAAATAACCATAAACTCTAAGCTTGAGGCTATAAACCTGCCCGACTATATTCCAGCAGGTTTACCATCTACATTGATAAACCGTAGACCTGACATAAGAGAGAGAGAGCAAAACTTAATCGCTGCAAATGCTAATGTAGGAGTCCGCAAGGCTGAGTTTTTTCCTTCTTTGAGCCTTACAGGTAGTTTAGGGTTTGAGAGCAGTGATTTATCGACTTTTTTTCGCACTCCAATATGGGGTCATGCAGCTAATTTATTGACTCCCGTTTTTCAGTATGGCAGAAACAAAGGACGTTTTGAAGCAGCTAAAGCAGTGCGTGAGCAGAAGGTACTAGCATATCAAAAGTCGGTGCTTAATGGATTTAGAGAGGTTAGTGATGGTGTAACACGCTTTCAAAAGGCTAAAGTGATTCGCAAGCTTAACGAGGAGCTTGAGGTATCTGCTCGAAGCTATCTTAAACTTGCAAATTTGCAATATATTAATGGTGTAATTGCTTATATTGATGTGCTTGATGCGCAACGTAAGATGTTTGAAGCTGAGATTGATTTAAATACATCAGTACGTAATGAATATTTGTCGCTTGTGAGCCTATATAAGGCATTAGGGGGAGGATGGTCTTTAGATACGTCTAGCCTGCAAGTTAAGGCTGAAAAATAGGTTTCGCCAATATAGTTGTTTACTTGCTTTGCTACATCTACTGTTGGTAAAGCTTTTAATAGTACAGTTTAAACTGTCTAAGATTTTTCTTAGGCAGTTTATTTTATTTGATATTAATGGTGTTTATTTCAAAAATTGTATTATCTTTGTCCTGTAAATTGAACGACTGTTCAATAAATGTAAAATTCATGGCGAAAAAAAAGACACGTGACGAGATTAAAAACAGCTGTTATAATTTATTATTGATTAATGGCTATGAAAATGTATCAATCACTGATATTCAAAAGGAGTGCAGCATATCTAGAGGGTTGTTATATCACTATTTTAGTAATAAAGAGGCACTTTTTTATGAGGTTATAACTGAGCTTGTGCTCCCGCAGTTTTTTATCACCAATAACGATGTTGAGAGTTATAATATTTATCAATTGATAGAGTGTATATGTGAAGTGTATGATAAAATATGCGTTAAAAATATTAGTGATGGCATATCACTAATAAACTACGATTATTTGATTTATAGGGCTATGCAAAGTGATACTGCAATACGTGATGCTTACGATAAGCTGAAATATCGTGAGAAGCATTTGTTTGAAAAAGCCTTTGATTTGGCTATTGAGCAAAATATGATTCGTGGTGATATATCTTCAACGAACCTTGCTCACTACACGATATCATTAATTGATGGAGTGTGGCTAGATCTTTTATCACAAGACATAGGTAACAATTTAATGACCAGACTACGCGAGATGTTAAAAATTAACATGGCGTTATTAAAAAAATAAAAACATGAGCACAATACACACATCAACACACGACACTGACAATATGGCACGTAGCATAGACGAAGAGCAATTGAGCAATGGATCTATACCATCACTATTTATGAAATTTGCCATACCAGGGGTTATAGGTATGCTTTTCATTGGTTTGCAAGTGATAATAGATGGGTTAATTGTCGGTAGGTTACTAGGTAGTAGTGCTCTTGCGAGTATAAATATAGTACTGCCATTGTACAGTATGTCGGCTGCAGTAATGATTATAATAGGCATCGGAAGCCAAACAATAGTGAGCATAGGGCAAGGAAAGCGTGACTACAAAATGGCGCAAGATGCGATGACAACTGGTTATGTAGCTACACTTGCTTTCAGCTTGCTTATATCTATAATAGCAACTATCTTTGCTGAAAAGGTAGTAACTCTTCTGGGAAGTAATGAGGTGTTGTTTGAAAACTCTAAAAGCTATCTACTAGGGCTATTCCCTTTTATACTGCCTATTGGTTGCGCTTTCTATAATGACTATATGCTACGTGCAATGGGGCGGACTAAAACAGGTATGGCATTGATGTCGGGTGCAGTAATTTTGAATGTTATATTAAATATACTCTTTATAACTCTATTCGATCTTGGTGTATTTGGGGTAGGTTTAGCAACATCAATATCATTTAGCCTTTCAGCAATTATATCAACGATAGTTCTACACAGAAAAAATATACGTATACACCTAACAAAAGGTAAGTTCAAAATACGATTGCTGATAAATATACTATATAATGGCTCATCTGAGGGAATAAGCGAGTTTGCTGGAGGTGTTACTCTTCTGCTGTTTAATCTTACCCTTATGAAATATATTGGTGAAGATGGTGTGGCTGCTTTTACTATAATAAACTATATCTATCTTGTGGGTGTACTTATTTTTATTGGTATATCGGATGGTATTATACCTATTATTAGCTATAACTATGGTGCAAAACAGTATGATAGATGTAGAGAAACCTATCGATTTACCGCTAGATGTATTGGAGCTATAGGAGTGGTAATTGCTGCAATACTTACATTTGGTAGCTCAACCATATTGAAGGTGTTTTTTGACGATAGTAGCAAACATATTGAGGAGATAGCTGTTGCTGGAGCTTCGATATATGCTATTGCCTTTCTTATTAATGGTTACAATGTGCTTACTGCTAGTTTATTTACTGCTATTGCTGATGCAAAGAGGTCGGTTATTATATCGGCACTTCGTGGTTTGGTACTTATGCCTATATTTATTAGTTTAGTACCTCTGTTTTTTGGTATAGAGTATGTATGGTACGCTTTGCCTCTTGCTGAGTTGCTTACCTTGGGGGTGTCTGTTGTATATTATCAAAATCTTAAACGTCGATTACACTAGTAGGTCGTTGTACAACAATCCAAATACTATAAATAAAATAGACCATCTGAAAATTATGTAGCAGTTGCAATTTTGTAATGGTCTTTTGTTAGGTGTGATTTTGAATTAACTATAGAGCTCTATCGGTAAGCGTCTCCACTATTGTAAGCATCCTATATAAGATGTCTTTCTTTTTTAACAATAAACATAGGTTTTTAAGGGGCAAAGGTTAATGCTTTAATGTTGCATAATATGATGGCATATTTAGGGTGCTTACTCATTTAGATGAACTTTGTGATGAAAAGATACGACCAAAGAGCGAGGTGTCTGTAAGGACACCTCGCTCTTTGGTCGTATCTTTTCATAAGCGCTAGGCGCTTAGCAGTGCTGGGCGAGCTAGGCAGCCAGCAAACTAGACAAGCCCGAGAGACACCAGTGAGCGACTAAACAGACATGCAGCGAGTAGAGAAGCCATAAGCCCGATTACCGTCGTTCACGTAGGAGTTCGTAGAGGTGACGACGAGGTGGTACGCGAGACTACTGGTAGGAGCACTAGACCAGTAGAAGCCGCTCACGAGGGTAGGGCTGGTAGAGTACCCAACCATAGGAAGAAATACTCCGCTGTACTCGACGAACGATGGTATTGTGCCATCGGTGGGGATAGTCGTCGTTGATGTCGATAATAAGTATACGCGGTATTTACTGTGGCGT
>CAMQVM010000002.1 GCA_947038135.1 uncultured Rikenellaceae bacterium | reverse complement strand
TAAGCAAGCAAATATAACTCCACCATAAAATCCTTCCCACGATTTTTTAGGCGACAACCTTTCGCAAAGCTTATGTCGTCCAAATGTTACACCTACAAAGTAGGCACCCACATCATTTGCCCATACAAGTATCAATATAGCCACCACATATATACCATCAATTAGCGTAAGTAGCAGCATTGGTAGTAGAGTATATACTAATGCAAATATCTCGTAGCTGATAGACTGTATAGGGTTTGGCTTTGCTCTAAACAACTCAACACAAAACCTAACTATTATAAGTGGTACTATGATAGCTAAGTAGTAACTTTCGTTAGTATTAAGATACATAAATAGAAGCAGCGATATTATAACACTATTAATGCAAGTTAATGCAATCATGGTGTTTGATTTGCCACTTTTATTGATGTTTTTCAAAAACTCATATACAGAGAGCGTACCCACAAGGGCTAGCACTATAAATCCAGATGTATCTGTTAGAAGCAGAGCTGCTATTAGTATAGCTGCCATTATAATACCACTTACAGATCTTATAATTAAATTTTTTATCATGCGTTAAAGCTTACTTGTGTAGTTTATTTTGCAATAATTGTTAATTCGTGTGGGACTCTTTGTTTTGTGTACTTTGTCGTCAAACAGTTTGTTCGTGAGCGTAGGTTTATAAACCTACGCTCAGTGAACTTTACTTACAAACAGATGCTTTATAGACTCTGACCAGGAATATCATTAATGTTAATTTGAGATTTTTCATCAGCCTCAGGGTTAGATTTTTCATCAGCCTCAGGGTTATTAGATGATTCATCAGCCTTTGGGGTAGATGATTCATTGTTTAAATCATCTCTCTCTTTATTAGCTTTATCCTCAGCCATCTTCTCTTCTTTTTTCTTTTCGTTATATTCTATCTCTTCAAGAGCCTCTTTCGTTCTAGCTTTAACACCAAAGATAGCCTCTAGGTCATCTGTAAAAACAACCTCTTTTTCAAGCAGTAGCTCAGCTAGCTCTTTAAACCCTTTGTTGTTCTCTGTTAAGATAGCTTTTGTTCTTTCGTATGCCATATTTATTAGCTCTTGCACCTCTAAATCTATCTCCATAGCTGTTTTATCGCTATATGGCTTATTGAATTGGTCGCCACCTGTTGAGTCGTAAAAACTTATGTTTTTAATCTTATCACTCATTCCATAGAACGCAATCATAGCGTATGCCATCTTTGTAGTACGCTCAAGGTCATTTAGTGCACCTGTTGATATCTCTCCAAATGTAAGCTCCTCAGCAACACGTCCTCCAAGTAGTGAACATAGCTCATGTATCATCTGCTCTTTGGTAGTAATTTTTCGCTCTTCAGGGGTGTACCATGCAGCTCCAAGCGCTTTTCCTCGAGGTATAATAGTCACCTTAATAAGTGGGTTTGCGTGTTCTAACATCCAGCTCACTGTTGCGTGTCCTGCCTCATGGTGTGCTATTGTGCGTCGCTCTTTACGAGTAATAATAGTGTTTTTGCGCTCTAAGCCTCCTACTATTCTGTCTATTGCATCAAGAAAATCTTGCTTCTCTACAAACTTTTTATCTCTACGTGCAGCTATAAGTGCCGCTTCATTACATACATTCGCTATATCAGCACCAGAAAACCCTGGTGTCTGCTTAGATAAAAAATCTGCTATGAATCCGCCCTCTAGCTTTATCTTCTTAAGGTGTACATTAAAGATCGCTTCTCGTTCGTTTACGTCGGGAAGATCAACAGCTACCTGCCTATCAAAACGTCCAGCACGAAGAAGTGCTTTGTCTAAAATATCAACCCTATTGGTCGCTGCAAGTACAATTACTGCTTGGTTAGTTCCAAAACCATCCATCTCTGTAAGAAGCTGGTTAAGTGTATTTTCACGCTCATCGTTAGATGAAAAACCTCCGTTTTTACTTCTAGCTCTACCAATTGCATCTATCTCATCGATAAATACTATACATGGTGCTTTAGCCTTAGCTTGTGCAAATAGGTCTCTTACTCGTGAAGCTCCTACACCTACAAACATCTCAACAAAATCAGATCCACTGATAGAGAAAAATGGCACGTGCGCCTCTCCAGCTACTGCTTTTGCGAGTAGAGTCTTACCTGTTCCTGGAGGTCCTACAAGTAGTGCTCCCTTAGGAATTTTACCTCCGAGGTCGCTGTATTTTGTTGGGTTTTTAAGGAAATCTACAATCTCCATAATCTCCACTTTAGCCTCCTCAAGTCCTGCTATATCGTTGAAAGATACCTCTACCTTATTTTCACCATCAAAAAGTTGAGCTTTCGCCTTACCTACGCTGAATACATTGTTTCCACCGCCGCCACCTGAGCCCTTAGAGAGCAGGCGCATTACCAAGAAGAATCCTCCGATCATTAAAATGATTGGGAATATAGAGCTGAAAATTGAGTCCATAAAATTTGTGCGTTCCTCAAATTTCAAACCTGCCCTAGCTTCTCCTGCTGGTTGTTCTGCACTTTCAAAATCTGTTTCAAACTTCTCTTGCGAGCCTATTCTAAACTGAAATTGTGCTCCTTTAGCAGGTATATCTTTATACTCCTCTTTAGATTTGAATGACTCTAACATATCGGGCTTAAGCTCGACCTCTGCTACTTTGTCATTCACTACAACTATCTCTTTTACAGCACCTTTGCTAAGCATTTGTTCTTTTACAACTTGCCACGTAACCTCTTTGATTGCAGCACTTTGTCCAAAAACATTCCACAATATCAACATTATGGGAATTAAAAGATATATCCAATAGATGTTGAACTTTTTCTTTTGCATTATAAATATTATTAAATTGTTATTAATCAGCTATACTTCTTATAGCTTTAGTTAATGACATAAAACGTAAATATGCTATAATATATTTTGTCTACTCAAAAGAATCGTGCTTTGTGGTAGGAAGATCTGACCATAGATCATCTAGTGCATAGAACTCTCTTGACTCGCTTTGGAAGATATGTACAATTGTATCGCCATAATCCATCACTATCCAAGTACCATTGGTTTTTCCCTCTATACGCCACACTTTCTGACCTAGTTTCTTGTCTGCATCATCTTCAACACCATCGCATATTGCTGATACCTGAGTTGTTGAGTCTGCGCTGCAAACTATAAAAGTTTGGCATATAGCACCTTCAAACTGTGACATATCTATCGAAACAATGTCATTTGCTTTTTTATCTTGAATTGCTTCAATTATTACTTCTTCTAATTTATTCATTGTATTATTTTTTATTTTTTTTTATTTTTCTTTAAGTGACAATAAGCGTGCCGCCTGCAAAGATAGTTATTTATTTTAATTATTTGATAATTGTATGAGATATGATTAAAGAATCTCTATAAATTATGCTTGTTACGATACTTTTTTTGTCTACTGTTGAGTATACTTTATTGCCTTTTAGCCCCTCTATTACTATATCTGACAATATATTTTTGATTGAGCCGCTGTGTGCTTTAAATACAGCCTCTTTTGTGCACCAATACCAAGCTTGATGTTTTTTATCGGTTATCGGTAGGTCTTGGCTAGTGATAAACCTATTTGCTGCCCTCTCAAAATTTCGATCTATACGCTCTATATCTACTCCGCAAGGTGAGCTGCTAACCATTAATATAACGGCATCTGGGCAGTGAGATATTGAGATATATAACCTATTATTTAATATATATGGTGCTCCGTTGTCTTTGTAAAGAATTGTCTCGCCAACTGCTTCTTTTGCAAGCCATCTAACTAGTAGATACTCTTCTTTGCGTTTATCACCACCTCTAAGGTTGTAGGTGACCTGCTCTTGGTGGGTGAGTATATCACAGTTTGTTAGCAGTGGTGTGTTGTCGCTAAAATATGCTATGTGTAGGCTTGAGTTATTGCCAAGTGTTATGGTGCTGTATTTACTCCTCGTTTTCACTCTCTATGATTTTAATTTTTGAAATGCTGCGTGAGTTTAGCGTATCTACAATAAATATATACTCACCAAGCTTTAGTCGGGCATCTTTTGCAAGGAAGTCTCTGTTTACCTCTAGCATCATCCCTGCAAGGCTCTCTGCCTCTCCTCTGTATTCATCGAAGTAGTTGTCTTCAAGGTTAAAAACACGCAAAAAGTCTGCAATGTGTGCTTTGCCATCAAATAGGTAGCTACCATCATCTAGCTTTTTGTATAGTGGCTTCTCTTTGTCAGACTCATCAGATATTTCACCTACCACCTCTTCAATAATATCTTCAAGCGATATAACACCTTGCATAGAGCCATACTCATCTACTACGATAGCCAAGTGTAGCTTTTGGTGTTGAAACTCCTCTAGCAGGTCGTTTATCCTCTTCTGCTCAGTTACAAAGTAGGGTTCACGTATTAGCTCTTGCCATTTGAAGTCAGCATTGTCAACATTGGCTATTAGGTCTTTTATGTGAAGCACTCCTCGGATATTATCTATCTCATCAGTGTAGACAGGGTAACGAGAGAGTCCAGTCTTTAAAACAGTACTTTTTATATCATGTAGCGTAAAGGTGGTGCTTAGTGATATTATATCTATGCGAGGAGTCATAATGTCTGCAACCTCGGTGTTTACAAACCTTGATAACCCTGTAAGTATCGCTCTATCTTCTGTAACAATATCGCTGTCTAGGTGTATGCTGTTTGGTAGCTCCTCCATAGTTGTGCGTAGTTCAGCTGCTTTGCTTGCCTCACCTTCTCTTTTAATGATTATATATGTTATAGGTCTTAGTAGAAAAGTAACTACACCAACCAAGTATACACCTGCACGAAGCGTGAAGATAGGGTGGTGCTTTGCCATTTTAAATGGTAAGTAGTCGAATAATAAGTATATTAAGATGGCAATTGGTATGATGATAAACCAAAACCAGCCCCTAGTAGTGTTGTTGAGAGCGATGCTATAAATAACTATTGATAAAGTTATTGGTATAATCAAACCTTTAACGATTACTAGTGTCGTTAGTAGTCTGTTTTTGCTCTTTGATAGTGAGATAATTACCCTGTCTCGGCGGTGTTTTTTAGGGGTTAAGCTGTTTATTTGAGATAGTGTTAGCGAAGAGAATGCTACTGAACTGGCAGCAGCTGTGAAGAACATTAAAAATAAAATTATGTAAATAAACCCACTAACTAATGGGGTGTTGAAGAGTAAAAATAAATTATGGCAATCTTCCAAAACAGATTATTATTGATTATTATACAAAGGTACTATTTTTTACTAAATATACAATGTGCTATAAAATAAAAAAATCGACTTGAATAACCAAATCGATTTTTTTGTTGTTGTTGACCCACAAGGATTCGAACCTTAAACGACTGAACCAAAATCAGCTGTGTTACCATTACACCATGGGTCAATCACTAAAACTAACGGTGCAAAGATATGGACTTTAATGTTTACTTCCAAATATTTTTTAGTTTTTTTTGTTCTTTTTTTTACCCTTTTTTTTAACTTGTTGGTAATGTGTTTATTGTAAAATATTTTTTTGTTGCTATTTTTGCTCGCAAGATGCTTTTCAACAGTAAATGGTGGTTTATTTACTGTTGTTGTCTATTTAAAGCGAGCTAAATATCGAACTTTGTTCTGCGAAATAACAGTGCCATGAAAAAAATATAGCTCAGTCAGTAACAAAAATCTAAAATAACTTATATATATCATTACCTAGCGCAAATGCCATTAATGCAAGTAGTAAAAACATACCTACTGTTTGTGCATACTCCATAAACTTGTCGCTTGGTTTACGGCGTGTGATAACCTCATATAAAAGAAACATTACGTGACCTCCATCGAGTGCAGGTATAGGTAACATATTCATTACAGCAAGTACTATTGATAGAAGAGCAGTAATGCTCCAAAAGCGAAACCAGTCCCACTCAGCGCCAAACATATTTCCCATCGATACAACACTACCTACCGATTTGTATGCATCAGTATCTGGTGATACCAACAGCTTAAGTTGCTTGAGGTAGCTACCGACCTCAGCAACGGCAAGTTTACACCCTTGTGGAATTGACTCTAAAAGAGTGTATTTGGTGACCCTTATGGTGAATAGCTTTGCTATATCGTCTGATTGGTATATGCCTATTGTGCCATCAGCATTAACTGTTATTGGTAGGCTCTTTGTTAGCTTTGTGCCCAGTGAATCACGCAGAATAGTTATCACTGACTCTTTGTTAGCTCGTGTGCTTAGCGCCTCTTTTAATTGGTCGAAATATTTTGTTTCGATGCTGTCAATAGCAATTACTCTATCGCCGCTTAATATTCCTGCCTTTCCTGCTGCTTTGTTTGCTATTACAGAGTCGACCAATATAGGTATACGAAGCTCTGCAAACCTTACTTTGCTCTTTAGAAGGTTAGAGATATGCGATTTATCTAT
Source organism: uncultured Rikenellaceae bacterium (assembly GCA_947038135.1). GTDB lineage: Bacteria > Bacteroidota > Bacteroidia > Bacteroidales > Rikenellaceae > CAMQVM01. The sequence continues at coordinate 14,139 of CAMQVM010000002.1, read as the reverse complement.
GTATAACTTTTTCTGCTCACCATTGCGTTCAATTTGAACATACTCAACATCGTTAAGCACTAAAGCCATAGATATTTTAGTGTAATCATCTACTTGTTCTCCGTCGATATTTAATATCTTATCGCCATCCTTAAAGCCCATCTCAATAGCCACTGGGCTATAATTGTAACCATCTTTAATATCTTGATTAGAGATGTATGAAGAGCCATAGGTGTAGCTCATGCCTGCATAGATTATAACTGCAAGGATTAGGTTCATCATTACACCACCTATCATAATTAGTAGTCGCTGCCATGCTGGCTTGCTTCTAAATTCATAAGGTTTAGGTTCTTGGCTCATCTGCTCTTTATCCATGCTTTCATCTATCATGCCCGATATTTTAACAAAACCTCCAATTGGGACCCAGCCAATACCATATTCGGTGTCGCCTTTTTTAAACTTTGCAAGTGAGAACCAAGGGTTGAAAAATAGATAAAACTTTTCTACTCGAGCTCCAAACCACTTTGCAAACATAAAGTGTCCTAATTCATGAATAAATACCAAAAGACTAAGGCTTAGTATTAGTTGAGTTGCTTTAATTAATATGTCCATATATACATTTTTATTCTGTTGATAAATACTATTTAATTATGCTTTGTGCGTATTTTCTAGCTTCAGTATCTGCTAGTGTGTAATCTTCTAACGAGGGCGAAGATACACAATTAATTTTGTTTATACAATTCTCTATGATTTGCGGTATCATGCCAAATTCAATCTTCTCTTGCAAAAATGCCTCTACAGCTACCTCATTTGCTGCATTCATAACACATGGTGTTGTGCCGCCCATCTTCATTGCCTCGTAAGCAATTCCTAAACAAGGAAATTTATTGATGTCTGGAGCCGAAAACTCCATGTTTATGCCCTTTGAAAAATCTAGTCTATTATCTTTCGCCATAGGCATACGTGTAGGGTAGGTTAGTGCATACTGTATCGGTAGTTTCATATCTGGAGCTCCGAGCTGTGCCTTTACTGCCCCATCTTCAAACTGCACCATAGAGTGAATTATTGATGAAGGGTGTACTGTAACCTCTATTTGTGATGGTTGAAGGTCAAAGAGCCATTTTGCTTCTATTACCTCTAAACCCTTATTCATTAGTGATGCAGAGTCTATTGTTATTTTACGACCCATTACCCAGTTAGGGTGGTTTAGTGCTTGTGCTGTTGTTGCATGGTAGATAGCTTCTTTCTCCCAGCTGCGGAATGGTCCACCTGAGGCAGTAAGTATAATCTTTTCTATTGCCGATTGCTCTCCTACCAAAGATTGGAAAATTGCAGAGTGCTCAGAGTCTACTGGTAAAATTGCTGAGCCATGTATCTTAGCAAGTGCCATTACTGTTTCGCCTGCTACAACCAGCGACTCTTTGTTTGCTAAGGCTATTTTCTTGCCATGCTTAACACCGCTTACTGTTGGAAATAGACCCGCAAAACCAACCAGTGCAGATACTACTGTATCTATATTTTCGTTTGCTACAATCTGTTCAAGGCTCTCTTGTCCTGCATATATCTTTATATCTGTGTTTTTAAGTGCTTCCTTAACAGACATATAGTGGCTTTTGTTGGCTATAACAACACTATCTGGCTGAAACTCGATAGCCTGCTTTACTAGCTTCTCCCAGCTGTTGTTTGCTGTAAGAGTTGTTATCTCAAATAGGTCGGGATAAGCCCTTGCTACCTCTAATGTCTGCTCGCCTATTGAGCCTGTTGATCCTAAAAGGGCTATTCTTTGAAGTGCCTTAATCTCTTTTTTCATATTGTATGTTAATATTATTTTATTGTTGTTAATCTATATTATCGCCTGTTTGCTTTATAAATGTTATAAAGTAACTTAAAAGCTTAAATAGTTCTCAGGGTTTATGCTGTTGCCCTCTTTCCATATCTCTATCTTTAGGGTAGACGATGTTTTGGTGTCTGTCTCTGGAACCTCTTTATCTTTGTCTGATAGTTTCTCTCCAATATAGCCCAATACCTCACCAGCAGAGACATTTTCACCAACACTCTTGATGCTTTGTGATAATTTTTTATAGATTGATATCATACCATCGCCATGCTGTATCTGTATAATATTCCCCTCTTCGGGCGACCATGATGTAAATATAACCTTTCCTCTTTCAATAGATAATATTGGCGAAAAGGCAGTAACCGAGACCTCTATTGCTCTGAAATCGTCTGCTATATTATATTGTTTTGTAACAATACCCTGCACTGGGGTGTATAATTTATAAGACGATTTTGCTTCATTACGAAGTTTATTCTCTTTTGCTGTAATTAATGAGTCTGATATCTCGCTTCTAAAGAGAGAGTCTTCTCTTGATCTTGGTACTACATCCCTATAAGTTAGCGCAGCAGTGTCTAGTTGCGCTGGTGTATCTAGAGGTATTGGTGCTTTGCCGTCCATGATCCTAATTATATTATCTCTATAACTGTCCCATATTGCTATTTCATTCTCTAATGAGTCTATTCGCATAACTGCACTAATGATCATCTCTTTGCTCTTTATGTTTCGATATCCTGGTAAGGTATCTATTATTGGAGTGTAGATAATAATCGATAAGTTGATTATAAATAACAATAACGAAAAAACCATAAAAAAAAGTGTGAAGTTCATTGGCGATATAAATATATGCCAAATAGTAGCTCCTCCTCTTGGGTTGTTTAAACTTACTTTATGTTTGTGTGTAAAATTTTTAAATATGTGTTTTGTTATGTTGTAAAGCTTAATTAATGCATTCATATCGTATAATCTTATATATTAGTATTTAGCGCTTAAAGTGTTGTTAACTTGTTGCTTATTAGTAATTTCCGTTGTAAAGGTAGTAAAAATTTCTTTTCATCAACACTATTTTTTAATATTATTTGAAGCAAAGATACACTAATTTATATTAAAATTATTATATTTGCCTTGTTTTAAATGATTACATGAAGCGATTTTAGTAATCTAGATTTTAAATATCAATTAAAAAGCACTATATTTGGCATTTATAATATCTATTAAAAACACGTAAATAATTACACTAAAAATATATAATTTTAAAGTACAAAACTATGAAACCAACACTTTTAATACTAGCCGCAGGTATGGGCTCTCGTTACGGATCTCTTAAACAGATGGATGGAATTGGTCCTAACAAAGAGGCTATTCTTGATTACTCAGTTTTTGATGCCATTAGAGGGGGTTTCGGAAAGGTCGTATTTGTGATTCGTCACTCTTTTGCTGAAGAGTTTAAAAAAATGTTCAACACCGAGCGTTTCGGCGGTAAAATAGAGGTTGATTTTGCTTATCAAGAGCTAGATTATCTTCCTGAAGGTTTCGAGGTTCCTGCTGGGCGTGAAAAACCTTGGGGTACTAACCATGCTGTTCAAATGGCAGCTGAGGTGATTGATACTCCTTTCGCAGTGATCAATGCAGATGATTTCTATGGTGCAGAGGCTTTTGCTACTATGGGGGCATATCTTGCTGCTTTAGATGGTGCAGTAGGTAAATATTGTATGGTAGGATATCTTCTTAAAAATACATTGTCAGATTTTGGATCTGTATCTCGTGGTGTGTGTTCGGTAGGAGCAGATGGTAACCTTACAGATATGGTTGAGCGTACGCATATCGAAAAAGATGGCGACTCGGCTCTTTATAAAGATGATAATGGCGAGCTTAAACCTATTGATGTTAATACAATAGTATCAATGAATATGTTTGGATTTACGCCAGACTACTTCACTGAGTCGATTGATATATTTAAAGATTTTCTTAAAGAGAGAGGTACTGAGCTTAAGTCTGAGTTTTTTATACCTTTAGTAGTTAATCAGCTTACTAACAGTGGTAAGGCTACACTTAAAGTGTTGTCTAGCGATGCTGCTTGGTTTGGTGTAACTTATCAAGAAGATCGCCCTATGGTAGTAGCTAAGTTAGAGGCGCTTATTGCTGCAGGAAAATATCCTGCTAAGCTTTGGTAATAATAGCAGTTAAGATAAATTAATTATGATTGATATATCACAAGAAGTATTAGGGTTTACTGCTTTAGATGAAGCGGTGGTTCTATATACTATGACAAATGCTAGCGGTGCTTCAGTTAAGCTTATCAATATAGGTGCAGCGATTGTGTCTATATCGGTGCCAGATAAAAATGGTGTTAACAGAGATGTAGCGTTAGGGTTCAGGATGTTTGATACATATATTGGCGATGGTGCTGCTCTTGGTAAAAGTGTAGGGCGTTTTGCTAATAGAATAGCTAATGGTAAATTTTCACTTGAGGGTGTAGATTATACCTTAGCTACTAACAATGGACCAAACCACCTTCATGGAGGACCTACGGGCTTTCATAATCGTGTGTGGGTATCACGTGTTGAAACAGATCGTGTAGTGTTTAGCTATACGAGTGTTAATGGCGAAGAGGGGTATCCTGGTGAGATAGGAGTTGAAGCAGTGTATGACTGGAGCGAAGATAATGAGTTAGAAGTAACTTATTTTGCAGGTTCAGATGCTACAACAATAGTTAACCTTACAAACCATAACTATTTTAATCTTAATGGTGAGGGAGCTGGTGATATTCATAACCACACACTGAAGCTATATGCTGAGAACTATCTTCCAACTGATGCATCTCAAATCCCTACGGGAGTGTTAGCGCCAGTGGCAGGTACACCAATGGATTTTAGAGCGGCTAAAGAGATAGGTAAAGATATTAATGCAGACTTTGAACCACTAAAGATAGGGCATGGTTATGACCATTGCTGGCCTTTAGATGGGTATTCTAAGGGTGTAATGCGTCTTGCTGCCGAGCTTTATAGTGCTGATAGTGGTATTCATTTGGCTGTTTCAACAACGCAGCCTGCGGTGCAGATATATACTGGTAACTGGCTTGCTGGTTGTGGTGAGTCTAAAAATGGTAGTGAGCACAAAAACAGAGCTGGTGTTGCTATTGAGTGTCAAAACTTTCCTGATGCACCAAACAAACCAAACTTTCCATCGGCTGTCCTTAAAAAGGATGAGGTATATGAAGAGCATATAATATTCAAATTTTCAACAAAATAGTATTTAATTTAATTAAAAATTCAAATTATGACACAAAAAACAATTAACTACACAGGTCCATTTATCACTATGGTGATTTTAATGTCACTAGTTGGGTTCCTTACGGTTCTTAATCAACAGTTTCAAGTGCCTCTTCAGTCTGCTTTCCTTTCGGAGGCTGGGTCGTTACAAAATACACTTACCACCTTTATCACCTTCACCTTCTTCTCGGCATATCTTTTAATGGGTGCACCTAGTGCAAAGATGGTAGATAGCAAGGGGTATAAGTATACACTTGTTGCTGCACTACTTATTCTTATTGTCGGGTTGGGTCTTTTTGAACTATCTGCTTTAGAGTTTGAAACAACTAACATGAGTGTTAGTATGGCTGGAGCTACAGTGCCTGTTGCCTATTTTATCTTCTTGGTTGGTTCGTTTGTGGTAGGTACTGCAATGACCTTTTTACAGGTGGTTGTAAATCCTTATCTTGTTGCTTGTAATGTTCCTGGAACTAGTGGCGTGCAGCGTCAGTCTATTGCAGGTGCTGGTAACTCTACAATGACAACTATTGCCCCTTTCTTTGTAACTTATGCAATTTTTGGTGGTGCAGATGCTAAAGATGTTAATATTGGTGATATCTATGTCCCTTTTGCTGTTCTTATGGCTGTAATTGCATTTATTGCATTTGCTATTACTAAAGTTAATCTTCCAGATATCGAAGGTACATCGTCTAGTAAAGATGATAAGCTTGATAAGAGTGTTTGGAGTTTTCCTCAACTTAGAATGGGTGTTATTGCTATCTTCTTTTATGTAGGTGTTGAGGTGGCAGTAGGTGCTAATATCAACCTTTATGCTAAATCTTTAGGTGGTACTTTTGCTGATCAAGCTGCAACTATGGCTGCTCTTTATTGGGGTGGTATGCTTATTGGTCGTGTATTTGGTAGCTTTGTTAGTAAAGTTCCTGGTAATATACAGCTTGCTATAACATCAATTGGCGCTATTGTGTTGGTTGCTGTATCTATGGTAACAGCTAATCCTTGGATTTTAGTTGGTGCAGGTCTTTTTCACTCTATAATGTGGCCAGCAATCTTCTCTTTAGCTATTGAGGGGCTTGGTCGTTATACCTCTAAAGCTTCTGGTGCTTTGATGCTTGGTGTTGTTGGTGGTGCGGTGCTACCTCTTCTTCAAGGTGTGATGGCTGATTATTTAGGTGGTGACTGGACTTTGACTTGGATCATTGTTATCGTATCTGAGGTATATCTTCTATACTATGCTCTTGTAGGTAGTAAGCCTAAAGTTAGAGATAACAACTAATATCAAATCACTCTGCAAGTGTGCTTTGTTGGTAATATAAAGTAACTATTAATAAACTTATACTCTTAGCTGCTATATCATATGGCAGTTAAGAGTTATTTAAAATATAAAATTATGAATTGCGATAACATAAGAGCAAAATTTACAGAGCTTTACGGCGAAGCAGGTTCAGTATACACCTCTCCAGGACGTATTAATATTATTGGTGAGCATACAGACTATAACGGTGGGTTTGTTCTTCCTGGTGCTGTTGATAAGTGTATCACTGCTGAAATAAAGTTTAATGGTACAGATAAAGTTAGAGCTTTCTCTATCGACCTTAATGAGTCGTCGGAGTTTGGGCTAAACGAAGAAGATGCTCCTAAAGAGGGGTGGGCTAAATATATATTTGGTGTTTGTAGAGAGCTTGTTAAAAAAGGCGCTAATATCAAAGGATTTGATACTACATTTGCAGGTGACGTGCCTTTAGGTGCTGGTATGAGCTCTTCAGCAGCATTAGAGAGTACTTATGCTTTTGCTCTTAATGATATGCTATCTTTAGGGTTTGGTCTTATGGAGCTTGCGAAAGTAGGTCAGGCAACCGAGCATAACTATGTAGGTGTGAAGTGTGGTATTATGGATCAGTTTGCTTCTTGCCATGGTAAGGCGGGGCATCTTATGCGCCTTGATTGTAAAACTGGCGAGTTTGTATATGTGCCTTTTGATCCAGAGAAGCACGGTTATAAAGTGGTGCTTGTAAATACTTGTGTTAAGCATGAGCTTGTAGACTCACCTTACAATAAGCGTAGAGAGTCTTGCGAAAGAGCTGTTAAAGCTATTCAAGTGAAGCACCCTGAGGTTGAGTTTTTACGTGATGCTAAGATGGAGTGGCTTGAAGAGGTTATTGGTTGCATAACTCAAGAAGATTATATACGTGCTGAATATGCTATTGGTGAGGTTAAACGTCTGCTTGATGCTTGTGAGGCACTTGAGAAGAACGATTATGAAACTGTTGGTGCTAAGATGTATGGTACTCATATCGGTATGAGCGTGCTTTATGATGTAAGTTGTGAAGAGCTTGACTTTGTTAATGAAGTAGCTAAAAAATGTGGTGTTACTGGGTCACGTGTTATGGGTGGCGGATTTGGTGGTTGTACAATCAATATTGTTGCAGCTGATAAATACGACAACTTTATAAAAGTGGTTCAAGAAGAGTATAAAAACAAATATAGCATTGATTGTGAGATTATACCTGTCGTGATTAGCGATGGCGCTCGTAAAATTTGCTAAATTAACATAAGTTAGAGTAGGAGGGTAGTGTAATTTATCCTCCTACTTTTTATTATATATATATTATACAAAATGGTAGAGATAGAAGATAAAGTTGTGAGCGAAGATCTATTTGAAGAGTTTTTCAATTGTGATTATGCTAAATGCAAGGGAATTTGCTGTGTAGAGGGAGATAGCGGAGCACCGCTAGAGATAGAAGAGATAGAAGCACTTGAAGAGTCGCTTGAGCAGATTAAAGAGTATATGAGCCCCGAAGGTATCGAGGCAGTAGAGAGGTCAGGCACTTTTGAAGTTGATAGTGATGGAGATTACACTACTACACTTATAGGGGGTGCCGAATGTGCATTTAGTATCAATGATAATGGTTTTACTCTGTGTGCTATTGAAAAGGCGTATAGAGATAATAAGATAAGCTTCAATAAACCGATATCGTGCCATCTATATCCTATAAGAGTGGTTAAGCTAGCCGATGGTATGGTGGGGCTTAACTATCATCGATGGAGTATATGTAGTGATGCAGTAAAATGCGGAACAAAAAGCAAAACTAAAGTTTATCAAGCCCTTAAAGAGCCTCTAGTGAGAGTTTTTGGTGAAACATTTTATAGATATCTTACCGAAGTAGATGAAATTATCGAAAATGGTGAGGTTGTAGAGGAGTAACAAATAAAAAATAAGTATGAAAAAAATATTAACTGTACTCTTATCTGTGTTAACAGTATCGGTATGTTATGCTCAAAAGCTAGACTCTAAAGATTATCATGCACTTAACGGAAATACTCTAAAAAGCAGCGCTGTTTTTACTACTGGTAAAGCTACTGTTGCCTTTTTGGGTGGCTCTATCACCTTCAATGATGGGTGGAGAGTACTTACTATGCAGTATCTTACTGAGAGTTATCCTAGTACTGAGTTTAGTTTTATAAATGCTGGTATGCCGTCGGTGGGTAGTGTAGGTGCTGCTTTTAGAGCCGAAAAAGATATATATGCTAAGGGTGTTCCTGATGTGCTATTTGTAGATGTTGCCGTAAATGATAGGGTTAACAGTGTTAATGAGGCTCTTCAAAAAAGAGCTGTTGAGGGCATAGTGCGCAAGGCATTAGATAAAAATCCAAATATGGATATCATATTTCTCTACTTGGCAGATCCTATGAAACTAGAGGATTATAAATGTGGCAAGAGTCCTCGTGAGGTTGAAATAGAGCAGGCGGTAGTCGATTATTATAAGCTGTCATCTATCAATATCGCTAAAGAGGTGTATGATAGAATCGAAAATAGTGAGTTTACATGGAGTGAAGATATCAAAGATTTACACCCTTCACCATTTGGGCAGGAGTTATATGCTGCTTCAATTAAGAAGGCACTAGAGGCTTTGGTAGCTACTAAACCAGATGAAGAAGCAAAGAAGTTTAAGATGCCTAAACCTTTAGACAAATACTCATTTAGCGAGGGACGGTTAGATGATACTAAAGAGGCAGAGATGGCTCCAATGTTTACTTATCACCCAAACTATGTGTTGCCCGATGATGGAGCGACTAAACGTGACGGTTTTAATAATGTAGCGATGCTCGTAGGTGAGAAGCCTGGAGATGTGTTTATGTATAAATTTAAGGGTACAGCGATAGGGTTAGCACTCGCATCTGGTCCTGATGCAGGCATGGTAGAGTGTTTTATTAATGGAGGGGTTCCTAAAATAATTGATCTATACTCTAAATGGAGTAGTGATATTCATCTTCCGAGGTACCTTATATTGGATTCTGCGATGTCTAAAGGTGTCAACTATCTAAGCATTAGAATAATGCAACCTAAAAATAGTAGAAGTACAGGAAATAAGTGCAGGGTTGTTAGCTTCCTTATCAATGACGATTTGTAAGTGGTTGTTTTTCAATGAGGCTTTTGTGATAAATGCTGATGTATCGCCTACTCAACATACATCTATATATTGAGGGTGATTCGCAAAACCTTAAATATACTTATTTTCAACTATTTAGGTATGCTTTTTTTAATAAATTACCCCGAAATAGAACATATAGCTGTTTTTTGGGGTAATACAATTTTTATTTACGCTTTTTAAAAAAGCGGCGCTCTAAAGAGCTCGCAAAAAGCACCTACGCGCCTTAGGCGCTTGGTGGCTCCCTTCGGGAGCTGGCTAATTCACAAAACGTTAAATATACTTATTTCAACTATTTAGGTATGATTTTTATTAATAAATTACCCCGAAAACAGAACTTATAGCTGTTTTTTGGGGTAATACAATTTTTATTTACGCTTTTTTAAAAAAAGCGGCGCTCTAAAGAGCTCGCAAAAAGCACCTACTCGCCTTAGCCTATTGAGATCTACGTTATTAAACCGTCTTGGTGACCCTGAGGAGTTTAATGGAGTTGTGTCTTTTTTAGCAAGCTGTACTTCTTAATTTATGAATGGTGCAGTTATTCTACTAGACAGAGGGTTTGGTCTATTTAATGAAGTGCAAGTAGGTTGATTCACAAAACCATGTTTTGTGAATCAACCTAAATAATTTTGGTTATGTTTAGATTTAGAGTTGCAAAAAGAGAGGAGCTATCTATTATTATAGATTTAGCCTCTAAAATATGGGAGCCTACTTATGGAGATATACTATCCCGTGGACAGTTAGATTATATGTTTGAGATGATGTATTCACTACACTCTCTTGAAGATCAGATGGAGAGAAGAAAGGATATGTTTTTTATCTTCTCGTATGGCAGTGAGGATGTTGGTTATCTCTCTATTGAGGTTATCTCGCAGAGTAGTTTCATCTTTCAAAAGATTTATGTGCTGCCATCTATGCAGGGCAAGGGTTGCGGCAGGTTTATGATTGATACAGCTATTGGTTATATACGAAAAACAACTAATAATCAATTCAGAGTTAAATTATTTGTAAATAAAGAAAATGAAGCTGTGTGTTTTTACAATAAAATAGGTTTTGAAGTGGTTTCGGAACGGTATTTGCATGTTGGTAATGACTACTACATGGACGATTTTATAATGGAAAAGGTATGTCTTTAGTAGTTTGTTGATATTTTTACTACCTTTGTGTATATAGAGTCTGAGATTAGTGTGAAAGTAGCACTATCTTTATTGACTTTAATAATTTTAACTTTTTTTGATGAATAAATATTTTGCGATTATAATAGGCTTAGTTTTACAGGGGTGTTCACTAGGCAATTTTGATAAATATAAAGATTTTATAATTCCTGTAAACTCCTCTATTCCTGTTGGTAGCATGGAGTTAGGAGATGAATTATTCCTGAATCAAATACCCGAAGAGAATCTTACAGATGACGATATAATTACTACAACGCAAGAGTTTGATATAGATATTTTATCGGCCTCAGATATTAACAACCTATTGGTCTTTCCTGATCAAGACATAAGTTTCAATATTGATGTGCCATTTGCAGCACCTATGAAAAATAGTAGTAGTGCAACAGGTAGTAATATTGTTACAATTCCGATAGATATGGATCCTATCGTTGTGCGAATAGCTTTTGCTGATGGAACTACTATATCAAATATAGAGCTTGCAATAGCCAAATTTTTGTTGTCTTCAACAGGAACATCGCCGCATATTGATCTTAGCGATGTGACAATTACCATTCCCGAAATTGTTAAGCATGATGATACGTTATTAAAAATCAAAATTGGAGATGATAAAACTCGTTATCACCATACTATTACATTAAATGAAACTGGAGATATTACGATTATTGTCAGTGGAAATATATCTGTTGATGTTTCTGCTTTACCTGTGGATAATACTATTCCTTTGAGTCTGCAATTCAAAATAATTACTGCGGCATTAAGTAACGCAGAGGGTTTTTTTGGTAGGCATGTCTTGCCTACAACTGCTCATAAAATAATAATTGCGACAGAAACATTCAATTTTCTTGCTACGGTAGAAGATTTTTACCTCTCAAATCCATCTTTTATTACTAATATAAAGACTAGTATAGATATGCCTGTGCTTCTTGTGCTTAATTACTTCAAAATAAATGGTGTTGAGGTCGATATTCATAGAAATGCTTATGGCTTAGACCGCTTTCTTATTGCTAATTCCCTAGAGTCAAATTTTAATATCGGAAATGAGTCTTTCTATAATGACCTCCTCTCAAATTATATATCACGAGATGAGTTTGAGGTAGAGATGTCTTTCACACCTATTGTAAATCCGACCCAAGAAGAGCTATATACAGACAAGGTAGTAGTTTCTAAAAAGAACACTATAAATCTTTCTAAAACTGAATTGACAGGAGCCGTGGTTTTTAAGATACCAATTGAAGGGTATATTAAAAATTTTCAGTATGATCATTCTCTTAATTTCGAGTTAAATATTCAACAAGAGGAGATTGTAAAAGAGGTCTCATTGGTTGTAATGGCTGAAAACTATTTCCCTATGGATATTAGCTTAGACCTATATGCTGAAAATGAGTTTGGTAAGGTTGAGCTATTACAAAAAGATTTAATTCGCATTGCGTCGTCTCTTAATAATGTAAATCCCAAGTCGGGTCTTATGAAACCAAGTATAATTGATGAAAACAACTTTAAAATCATTACACTTGATGCCGCTGATGCTGTTCTTTTGTTTAGTGCTAGTAAGTTAATCTTTAGAATTAAGGCTATTTCTAAAGACGCTGCTGATAATAGGTATATCGCCTTGTATAGAGGGTCTAAACTAAAGTTCTCAATGTCTGTAGGAGTAAAAGCCGAACTAAGTACCGACTTTGAGAATGATTATGCAAATACCTTTAGTTCGGAATCTAAATAATATTGTACTGTAAACCTATCTGCACTAATATGAAACATTTGTATATATTTCTAGCATTTATCTCTTTTAACTTAACTAATGCCTTTGCTCAAGATTATAGCTCGCAGCTTACCATGGGTGATACTCCCCAGATGAATATGCTTAACCCTGGTTATATGCCGAGCTCTCCCTTTTTAGCTCTCCCAATTCCAATACTTGGTAATATTAACATCAAAATTTCTAACTCATTTAGCACTCAAGAAATAATTGAGGGTAATATGTTAATGTTTAATAAAATGCCTAGAGATGCCAGCCTTCAATTTGGTGTAGATGCAGACTTGATAAATTTGGGATTCCGTCTGGGAAGCAAAAATTTCATCACAGTATCTGCTGGGATCAGAAGTAAAGGTAACCTAATATATCCTGTTGAGATATTTGACTTTATACAAAATAATCCACTAGATAGAACTGAGCCTTTTAACGTTGATCTGCATAGTGCTGCATCATCTTATGCAGAGGCATCATTTGGTTATACTCATTCTATTGATAAAAGATGGTCGGTAGGTGTTAAATTGAAATATTTATCTGGGTTAGCTAGCGCACGAACTAATCAAACTAGCTTACATATTGCTAAATCTATCAATGCATACACTATTCAAGGAGACGTTAATATGTCTCTGGGAGGATATAGCATAGCGGAAGAGGCGTTTGATATGTTGTCAAATAATGGTATTGCAGTAGACTTAGGTGTGCACTTTATTTCGTATGATAAAAGGTGGACTGCAGGAGCATCAATTTTGGATGTAGGTCACATAAACTGGAACAATGGAGCGATGCTTAAAAGTGCAAACCCATATAATGTATACGACTTTGAGGGGCTTGGTAATCTGCAAGAGGTGCTAGATGACTCCTTTTTCTTAGTTTCTGAAAAAATAGTAGATGACCTGCTTGAGGCAATTGAGCTCGATACAATATCTAGTAGCTTTAGAGAATCTATTCCTATGACTATCCACTTAGGTGGTAGCTATGCGTTAGATACTAAAGGTCGTCACTCACTTACTGCCAATTATTTATATTACTTTAACCCATCTATGGTAGATGATTATAGTATTACTGGTGGATATACTTATTCGTCTGCAAGCAGAAAATTTAGGCTAATATCATCTGTTACACATCGTAGGTTTGCGCCTATTTCTTTGGGGTTTGGATTGGTAACCTCGAGTAGTAGGCTCCAGTTTTTTGTAATGAATGAGGTGAATGTATTAGGTTATTATTCGTTAGATTATGCTTCTGGGTTGAATTTTAGAATGGGAATGAACATTTTACTTGGACGACAGAAAAGCAACTATTATAACTATAGGCATCATAATACTATATATAATTAGTATTGCCTGATAGAATTGATCTACCGCAAATAATTGATGGCTAGGATTAAATGAGTATGCTTTAATATATGTCATATTCTTAATATTGAAAATAATGCATCAGTTCGCAATTTTGCAACTGTATCCATTTGGGTTTGTAAAACACAATTTACGTACTAATATCGCTTATAATTATCCTTTCGTTGTTAGCTAACTCGCAAAACCAGGTCTTGCTACTTCTTATATATCGGTAAATTTACTAGTTGTGTTTTGTAAAGGTGATTTTTTTTATTTTTTTAAAACTTGACAATCAGTAACTTAGTAGAATAGTGAAAAAAAAAGTGAAAATATATTTGGATGGTAATATATTTTGCGTACCTTTGCACCTC
>CAMQVM010000001.1 GCA_947038135.1 uncultured Rikenellaceae bacterium | reverse complement strand
AAGGTGTATATAACTAGACACAGTGAAATGGGGTTAGGCTACTTCTATACAAAAAAAGGTGTATATAACTAGACACCATATATAAATAAAATTAATTAAATTAAATAAAAGGAAAAAAGGAACTTGTGTATTGTTCGCTTTGCTCACGAATACGGATAAGCAGTTATCTTCATTTATGAAGATAACTGCTTATCCAGCTAAGACAATATAAAGGGTCACTAAAGCGAGGTCGCCAGTCGGGGTATACCAAACTACCTAAAGAGGGATTAATTTCATTTACGGCTACCCTATGCAGCTTTTAGGGCTATATTTACGCTGTCTACTCGGAGTCACACCGCTTTAAACTCTACAATTTGTCATTTTTTTTTATTTAACCAAAGACTCTATAAGATAAGTATCTTTATTCATCTGTAGAAAGAAAAACTCACCCAAACGCACTTGATAGATAGGATCTTCACTATTATCTATGTACTTAAATTCGGTAAATAGCTGAGTGCTAATAAGTGTAGAACGCGTAGAAGTTTCTATATTTAAACAAATAGCTTTTGATAAACACACCGTTAATATAAATTCAAAATAATCTCTGTATTGTTTTGCTTGGGGTGCTTTGGAGGGATTAAAAATAGACTCGATAGAGAGAATATCTACATTTATAAGTGGAGATGGTTGCATTAATTCATCATAAGAATAATCCATTAATTCTGCAAAATCCTTTAAAGCTATAGGAAAGAATGGTTTAGAAAATGGTGTCTTATTATGAGTATAAGATAAGTGTGATATATAGTTAAATATATCTATCACAAAAGGAGCTAATTCTTCATAAGTAGATTTAATCAAATCAGCAGGAGCAACAGAGGAACTTTCAGAGGGAAATACTTTTTTCATGTTTTTTTTATTAGTTGTTAATTATTTGTTTTGCAAATGTACATCAATCTTCAAATTGAAACCGTCTAAGTCGTACGTCCCTTTTTTTTATATCCATATCAAATCGAAAGATTTTTTCAGGAAAAATTTTAAAATCATCATTTACAGATGTGACAACAGATATCATCGGATTTTCAGGAGTACAAACGCTCGCATATTTTATAGAATTGATACATGGCTCTTTACTTACTATTTCCAATGCCTTATGTAGCATATCCTCATAGGGATCTGTATGTTCATGTGTTGAATGAATGTTAACATTGTCATTAGGTAAATTATTGGCTACATACTCGGGAGCAGAAATATAGTTGTCAGGAAGTTCATCGTAAGTTAAAGTATAACTTTTAGGATTAAATTTCATTTTATAATATTTTATATTTCGTCCTTTCAAAAGCTCCATAATACGATTGATTTCATTATTTGTGTCATCAAAACGACATCCAAAATATATCCCCTTTACAGCTCTATAATCAAATTCACAAAGTCTATTTTTACTGAAAATTAATCTCACCTCATCTTCGTGTTTCCAGCTTTTAGATTTAGTTCCAATGGTGCAAGTTAAGATTTCTTTATGATCTTTTGTGTCAGATAATCTTTTCATAACATTGGTATCAAATTTAGGAAATGTTTTTTGATAAACAATATCTAATTCAGACACCATTGGCTCTTGTTGGGGTCTGCCATTTAAATCCACAAATCTGCCATTTTTCTTTCTTAAACCATAATTATAACACTCCATTATCACATCAGTATCATATTCGATACAGAAGCCTTTATGCCCATCTGCATAATATGCCCATAATAATTCATTGTAAACATTCTTAGACAATGATAAAATACCACATTTTTTAAACATGAAATCACGTAGTAATTCATACTCTTTTTTCACCTCTACAGAGAAATTATTGTGTAATTCTAAAAAATCAATAAACTCTGAATCATCAAAATTCATTTCTGACGGGTCATTTAGATTGTCTCTGTCAGATGCATATAATTTATTAATAGCTATACCATCATCGATATCTCTTTTTATATCTGTTCTAAATTTAAATGCTCTCATATTTAATATATTTAGGTTGTAAATTAGGAACTATCCATACATACTCAAAGTTTCTCTAAAAATTTTGCAAGATCTTCTTTAGATTGAAGCTTCACGCACTCGCCATTGTTTACTTCTTCAATTGACTTATCTATTTTTGCATACATCTGAGGAGTGAAGAATAAATCAGCTTCCTCTTCTAGTGGTACTAAAAGATATGCTTTTTTCTTTCCTCTACGAATGATAATTTTCTCGCCATTATCTGCGCAATCAAATATACTTTTTTGCTTATCTCTAAATTCTCTCGCCATTATTTGTGTTGCCATAATATTAGAATTATTAATATAAACTTTTTTCAATCGTTAATTTAGAGTCCTAAAACAATAGTTGCATCTACAGATAACTTAACGCAAATTTGACGAGCTACTTTTAAGGTTGGTTCATTCTTACCTGTGATATACTCGCTTACTCTTGATGGGCTGACTCCTAGGAGTTCAGCAATGTTCTTCTGAGTTAACTTCATCTCATACATTCTTAATTTCAGAATATCTTGTAATGTTGGTTTACCTACTGGGTAATACTTGTTATCATAGTCGGCAACTAAATTAGATAATAAGACTAACTCTACTGAATTTACATCATTTTCTGGCGTGTTATCATCCACTATTATCAAGAGCTCATCTATGCGTTGCATCATGGCTTTGTATTGTGATTCATTATTTATTGCAGTCATAATTTATATGTTTTTGCAGTCCGTTTTGTCGTATTCCTTATGTGTCCCAACAAACCTTATATATACAATTTTTATTTTGAATTTAACGATAGCAACTAACCGATAGTCATTACCTTTAATGTTAAATACAAATCGTTGATTACCTACACTATCAACACTATTAAAGTCATTTTTTATATCTGCAAAATTAGACCAGTCAGATTTAGATACTTTCGTATACCATTCTTCTAATGCTGTTTTTGCTGATGCATATTGTGTGTAGAAAAGTACTAATGTTCGCTGTGATACTATTCTCATTGTTATATTATTATAGACCAAAGGTATAATTAATATTTTATAAAACAAAATAATATTTTACAAAACAAAAGATTTATGTGATGAAATACAAGAGCAAAACAAATTATTATATCATAATAGTTTTTGTATTCATTTAACTAGCGTGTTCAAATAAATGTAAAACATCTTATTTTGAATATGAAATTAGGTAATATTTGTATTTATTTTAATCTTTGATTTATTTGACTTAATGTAGATACTAATGTAGATAAAATAAAAGATATAGAAATACTTATATATTGTGAAAAAAGGTAAAAAAAGGTGAGGAAAGTTGTAATTTACTAAATAATGTATTATCTTTGCAGGCAACAGTACCTGCCAAGCCTCTTTACAATGCTCAAATCGGCGGGTCGTTTTATTTTATATCATGGCAAAATCTCTATTTACAAAGACTTATAGATCTCCTACTCAGCTTGTTTCTCTATTACAAGAACGAGGAATGCAGGTAGACAATGAAGATAAGACTAGGGCGTATCTTCACAATATTGGTTATTATAGACTTAGCGCATATTTCTATCCGCTATTAGAAAAACCCAAACAAAAACATATATTTAAAACTGATTCTAGCTTTAAGCAAGCACTGAATATGTATCGTTTTGACAGGAAGCTAAGAGTTATATGCTTCGATCAGATTGAGAAGATAGAAGTAGCTATAAGAAGCATAATAGTTAATACAGCCAGTGAGTTTTATAATAGTCCATTTTGGATAACTAATCAAGATAATTTCAAAACTATAAAATACTATGATAAGCGCTTGTCTAAGCATATAGAAATAAATTGCTATGATGAATTTATTGGCAATATTGACAAATGTATTAAAAGGAGTACAGATGATTTTATAAAACATTTCAAACTTAAATACTCAGATAAATACCCACCGTCATGGATGATAGTAGAAACTCTTACATTTGGAGACCTAAGTCGTATCTACAAAGGTATTAAACGTGCTTCACTGAAAAAGAAAATTGCTAATAAAATAGGGCTTGAAATGGATGTTTTAGAGAGTTGGATGCTCTCTCTTTCTACTTTGAGGAATATTTGTTGCCATCATGGTAGACTTTGGAATAAGGTGCTACCTTTTTCTGTTACGCTTCCTATAAAAACACTATATCCATGGCTAGATAAATATGTGGATAATAAACATTTGTACCTCAGACTATGTATAATTAACTATCTATTATTATCAATATCACCCAATAATAACTTCAAAGTGAAATTAGTAGAGTTGTTAAATGAGTTTCCATCCATAGATATAAAGGCTATGGGATTTCAAGATGAATGGCTTCAAGAGCCACTTTGGAAATAAGCCTGTCCTATTAAAGATATATTATGCAGCTGCAATAGATTAAATGATGTAGTATGACAAAAATAAAAGTATGTATATACGCACGTGTATCTTCATCTTCTGCCATGAACAGGCAGAACACAGATCGCCAAGTGGTCGATTTAACAACCTATGCAGCTGCTAATAATTACATGGTGGATAATATTTTTACAGAACATCTATCAGGAGCAGTTCCGAACAAAAATAAAATAGTATTAAACGAGTGCATTGATTATTGTTTTGCTAAAAATATAGATATACTCCTTATTTCGGAATTGTCACGACTAGGGCGTAAGGTAGAAGATATATTATCTAATATAAGATTGTGCAAAGATAACAAGCTAAATATATATTTCCAAAAAGAGAATTTAAGTATATTTCAAGGTGACAGCAGAGATAACCCATATCTTAATATAATGATTGCCGTGCTTGGTGCCTGTGCAGAGATAGAAAGAGATAATACGCAATACCGCTTGAATAGTGGTCGAAAACTATATATAGAACAAGGTGGTAAATTAGGACGAAAAAAAGGGTCTAACAAGTCGAGAGAACAAAAACAGCAACAGTACAGCGAAGTAATAGATATGCTTAGAACAGCTCATAAACTCCAAGCTCATAATGTAACAATGCCTGTGCATTTCACTATCAGAGGTATTGCAAAGGCTTGTAAGATAGGGGTGAGCACAGTACAGAGAATAAAGAAAGAATTTGTAAAAATAAGTAAATAGACATAAAAACACCTATTTACTTATTTTTACAAGGATTTATTTATATCTTTGCAGTAATAATAACAATTGCTAGTTGACGTACTAATATATGGAGTGCGTTAACCATAACCCATAATTTCTATTTTATAGAATATTATTTTGTTTTGTGGAATATTGTTTGTATCTTTGAGCTATAATATTAATATAATGAGAATTGTATCACAGCGAACATTAGTACTTTTCTACACACAGTACGCATCAGCAAAAACAGCATTGGAAGAATGGTATACGAAAGTATCTAAATCTGATTGGTCTAATTTTGCAGATATAAAAAAAGACTTTAATAGTGTTGATAGTGTGGGAAATCAGCGATTCGTATTCAACATTAAAGGTAATGACTATCGGTTAGTCGCTATCGTTAAGTTTAAAATAAAGATTGTATATATACGATTTGTTGGAACACATAAGGAGTATGACAAAACGGACTGCAAAAACATATAAAATTATGACAAGTATAAGAACTGAAACAGAGTACAAAGCCATGATGCAACGCATAGATGAGCTTTTATTAATAGTTGAAGAGGGCACGCCTGAAAATGATGTAAATTCAATAGAATTAGTGTTATTATCAAATTTAGTTGCTGACTATGATGAGAAGCATCATCCAGTCAGCCAACCAACATTACAGGATATCCTAAAGTTAAGAATGTATGAGATGAAGTTAACACAGAAAAATATCGCCGAACTTCTAGGAGTCAGCCCATCAAGAGTAAGCGAGTATATCACAGGTAAACATGAACCAACTTTAAAAGTAGCACGTCAAATTTGTGTAAAGTTATCTGTAGATGCAGCGACTGTTTTAGGAGTTTGACGCACTCAAATGGTTTAAAATACATCTGAGTACATCAATCGTAGAATATTGCGTATTATAAAAACAAGTAAAAAACTGTAAAAAAAGTTTTTTACTTGTTTTTATAATAATTTATTTGTATCTTTGCAGAGATATAAATAATTACTAATAACACTAATATAAGTAAGTATGGCAAGATACTATAATTGTATCACTAAGGTTTACTGTGATACCTGTGCAGGAAATAAGCAAGCCCAAATGGCAGTAATACACAATTGCACATCGTGTAGCTTTGTTAAACACCGTAAAATATCTAACATTTTAAAATACTATCAGAGTATCATCGAGAAAAATCACCCCAATTGGATATATATAAATGTATATCTATGGTCGAGAGCTGGGACAATTACAGATTTGTTGTATAAATACAAAAATACTCATATACTGTGGGAAAAATACGATGGTAGGTGGGTGAACAAAGGCGAGAGTTCAGATATTCCCAATAGTAAAGATGTATTTTAATACAAAACAAGTAAAAGAATATTTAAAAAATAGTTTACTTATTAATTATAAAAAAATGATATGAAAATAATTGCTTTAATTAATCAAAAAGGCGGTGTTGCAAAAACAACAACTGCTATTAATTTATCTGCGGGCATGGCGGATAAAGGCTACAAAGTGTTAATTGTCGATACAGATCCACAAGCTAGTGCTACATTTGCATTAGGCATTATAGAAGATGATAGAGGTACTTTAGTTGATGTTTATAGTGCTAAGAAAGTCAAAGATGTTAAATTGCCAATATATACCTATTCTGAGAAGATAGACGTAATTCCTGCAAATTTAACGCTTAGTGTAACTTGCTTAAATCTAATGTCAAGAGTTGGTAGCGATAATGTTTTAAAAACTGCATTAGCTTCGGTTGCTGATGTGTATGATTTTATTATTATTGATTGTCCGCCATCAATCAATAAGTTAACTATTAATGCTCTTACTGCCGCTACTGACTTAATAATTCCTGTAGAAACAGAAGCGATGTCAATTAATGGATTGCGTGAGATGGAGGAGTATATCGAACAGGTTAAGTGTAATACAAACGAGCTGTTAAATCTGCTGGGTATATTGATTACAAAATATGATAAGCGAAAGAGCTCGACACAACAAATTCAAGAATACCTGATTAGCAATTACCAAGGCGTGGTGCTGAAAAGTGTAATAAGAGATAATGTAGATGTTGCTGATTCAGTTATTTATAAAAAACCAGTACTCGAGTATAAACCTCAGTCAAATGGTGCACAAGATTATTTATCGTTAACTAATGAAATTCTAACTAAATTAGGTTATGAGCAAAAATAAAAAAGACGAGATGAAGCAGAATTTAGGTGCGATGTTCGGAGAGCGTAAACCTATAACTCCACCAGTTGCACCTCCATCTGTTGGCATACAAAACGAAGACGATACAAAAATAAGGGTTAAATCATCAATCTATGTACATAAAGATAAATTGTTGTTGATTAAGAGATACCTGCTTGATAATGATATTAGGTTTTTCAATGCGTTCACGGAAACAATTCAGGACTATGTGAAGAATGACTTGCCCAACAGGGGGGTAACTAATAATTACATTGTTATTACAAAGGATTTGATTAATCAACATATTCTGAAAATACCTGAGCTAGATTTATTAAAAAAATATGGCAAAGAAAATAAGCAATTTTATAAAATTATAGTCAATGAGATTATCGATAAGTATATGCGTGAACATGGTATTAAGTATTTCAAACGTAAAGATGACGTGTAAAACAAAAATTCGCTTTGTGTATTACGTAATTTAGATTAAATTACACATAACGGATAGTGTCAATTGGTTATATATATCAATTCGGTTTTAATATGATCTAATAAACCAATCACCCAGCTTACGACGTTAGCATTATTTTCAATTTTAGCATGACTTGATTCTAGATGCCAACTCTCCATCATTGCAAAGTGCATATTCTTTATATTTAATAGAGGCTTATTCTGCAATTTTAGCAAAGATGTAAAATCATCACCTATGTATTCTTCTACTAAGTCTAAGAAGGAGGTGTAATTTTGGTTATCTAATACAATATGCCAATGTGGTTGTGGATGACTTCCTTTATTTTCTGAGAAGTCATCCCATTCAGCCCTAAATAATTGAGTCTTAGCCCCATTTTCATCTTGAAATATTGAAATTGAAATAGATGTTTGTACGACTATACGTTTTGATTTGCGTGATGGAGCAGTTGCACCAGCATAAAATCTAACCTCCATAAAAATCCAGAATGAACCAAACCAATGTAAAACTTTCACAAGATTAGGAGAATCTTTTTTGTAATTTTTAGCCTCTTCTGTACCATTGCTTGTATAGTGAAACATTGAATTAGATCCGCTGCATTTAAGATCAAAACTTTGTCCTATAATAACTTTGCATCGTTTAGTCAAGTCTTTTATTAATTCTTCATGATTTTTAACCATTGTATTCCATATAAAAATATTGAGTTAATATATAATCTATTTTATTCTTATAAAATTTGTTCCCATCTTCAATTATTAGCTGTCCTAGCTGAGATAGGTCATTATATGCGGCACTATCACGACATTTATGAACATCTGGAATAGGAATCTTTTTTGAATATTTAGCACTTAGATCATAACTATTTCCTCCTGACAACTGCTTATTGTATATAGAAAGTAATTTGTCAAAAATATCACTAGCAAAAAATGCCAAGTAAAAATAGTAATCTTCATTTTTAAATTTCTTCTTAGGTATCCAAGCATTTCCTCTTTCAACAACATAGTCACCTTTCTTGTCAAATGCAAATGAGTTTGAATTACCAAATTCATTTGAAAATAAACGTGGCTCAGCTTTTGTTACCCATACTCTATGCCTACTCAAGCTCCACCATGACCCTGGACTGATACTCTTTCTTGATGATAGAGAGTCGATATACGGCTTTAATCTATCATATGACTTAGGCGCACTCTGTTGTAATTTTTTTTCGTTATTAAAGATCAATCCATCAGTATTATAAGGATACCAAATATAATTGGTTAGATTTAGCTTACCTCCTTTAATGCTGTCATTATTTATTGATTTGCGATACAAATATTTTTCTTCGTTAGGTAAATTATCATAGTCGCTTATACTTATTACAAATGCTGTATTACTCCCCGATCTTATACCTTGTTTTACTGTAAATATATTATTAAGCTCTGTTAACCTCTGTTGATTTAATGCAATATCTAAATCAATCACGAATTTATTTTCGTTATGTGATACAACCTTCCAATTATCTTTCAGTATTGGGAACTGAGCAGGAGTATAAATGCTATATTTTTTTTCACTTACAATGAACGATTCATTATTATTTGCTGACATCTTTCTTAAGTCTCTTAAAGCTGCACCCACCACTCCTTTTTCATTATTACACCAAATTAATTTTGGCATTACTAATGAATTTTGAGGTCTATGCCCAATAAACAAGCTGACATCTGTTAAAGCTCCCTCAAAAACAAAATCTCCAAGTTTTGCTATTAATGATAATGTTAGACTATCACTAATTGAGGTTCTTAGATTTGAATAGCTATCAAATATAAATAGTGAGGTTGGTAAAACACAACCTAATACCCCTTTTGCATTAATAGATTTAGCCGCCTTGTGAAAAAATGCACTTGCCAGATTTGGTTTCTTTAGTGATAAATTTACATCTTGTAAGGTTTCTATAACAGATTCTTTTGATTCCTTGCCAAGAAGTTCCCATGAAATAAATGGTGGATTCATTAAAATTACATCATAATCATTATCCCAGTCCTTTCTTAAGGAATCAGTTACAATCTCAATTTGAAAATTTAATTTCTCTTTCCAAATGGTTTCTTTTTCGTATTGCAGTAAGAAGCGGGATGTATTTATAGCTATATCAGAGATATCCCAGCCATGTATAGTAATAATGCCAATATAGTTTTTGTTTTTTAATTGTTTCAGAGCTTCCATTAAAAATTCTGAAGAACCGCAAGCCGGATCTAAAATTTTTAAAGTTAGGCTTGTTAGATCAACCTTCTCTAAACTTTGCTCTACAATAGTTCTTGCAACATACTGAGGTGTATAATGAGCACTCGTATAAAGGTCTCGTTTAGTAATTAAATCACTTGATACACCTCCAAATAAATCTCTTTGAGGATTGAAGTATAATGCATCTCTATGAGCTTCTTGGAATAGGGCGCCAGCTGTATGTCTTAATATTATATCCATATTTGGGACTTTTGAATTAATGCCACTTTTTATTTTATCAACAAAAAAATCGAATTGATTAGGTATGGGAACATTATCTATACCCCATTTGTCACTGTCAATAGTTGAATAGTCCTCATTTAAAGAAATTAGCAATCTGTATAATAAATTCAAAGCTATAGCAGGAGACTTTGATTCTTGTGTAATATTCCTAAGTTGTCTAAATGTCTCTATAACAAATGGGATTATATCATTCTCCGTCCTATACGACTTAGATAATAAATATGAATAAAATTTATCTAAATTGCCTAAGACAGCATTAATTTTTATTTCTTCAGGATCTTGTTTTAGCCAGTTGTGTATTGTTACTTTGTCATTGTCTATTACAACAAAATTTTTTGTATTTGCTGACCATGAATCTGAGTTATATGAAATAGCATTCGCTAGATCTCCTTGCATTGAAAGATGAAGACAAAAATCACCTATACCACCATTCAGCATCAAATATTTATTATTAATGCCTTTGTGTGTTAGATGTACTGGAAGTAACCCAAACTCTTTATACCATGTGTTTATATCTGAGATGTCCATAATTCATATGTTAAAATTAGGGATACCTATCCCAAGATACAAAGATACAAATAATTTTTGATATATCAATATTAAAACCCCTCATTCATCTTATTTCTCATCTTCTCTTTGTCAGAGATTGTTTTAAAATACACACAAATGTCACAGAGTCGAAGTTAATACTCTGGTCAGAAGTTTTGTCAGCGAGAGCTTACGACCATATAGATAGAAAACTTGGCTTAGGTTTCGTAAATCGAGTTTTGCAACGAAAATCTCACTTATGATGTATATTTTCAAGATGATAAAAATTCTAATAACATGGGTTTCAGAGCAACATATGGACTACTGCAATGAAAAGAAAGCTGGTAGTTATTTCGAAGATTACCAGGGCGGATCTGTTACAATCATTTGTAACGAAACAGCGGAAATGATTTTCTCTAAAAAAATCTAGGATGCAGAAAAAAGAAGAGCTTGGCGCAGTTATTAAAAACCTGCGCCTCGAACAGGGGATAAGCAGAAGTAAGGTTAAGCAACAACTTAACCTTACTTCGCCACTCCGATAATCGCCATGGAGGAGGGAAGGACTAATTACACTATTAATTCACTTCTTAAGTACCTTGATGTTTTAGGTCTTGAAATTGAACTAAAACTAAAAGAGTAAATAAAAGAAAGCAAATACTTTAAAAAGAAAGTATTTGCTTTCTTTTTTTGTAGGAAACATCACCACCGAACCGCCCTCGCTTTAGTGACTCTTCATATCGCACAGGCATTGCGGATATCGTCACCAATTCGCCCTCGCTTTAGTGACCCTTTATATCGCACAGGCATTGGGGTATATTTTTTTCATTTCAACAATAGGATTATTTAAACCGTTATATGTTTGTACTTGCTTGCCAGTTAGCTCGGACATGATGAAATATATAATATTACTTTTTTCAATTTCAAAATCTATTGTGCCATGCAAATCTACTTCCAAATAATACTGGTAAGCTAGATATTCAATATTTGGGATTATCTCACTATGCACAATCTTATAGATTGTGTGATACTTACCCCATTTAGGAGTATTATATATATTGTCAGTTATATAATCATTTACATCTTTGGTGCTGGAGCTGGTGGCAAGCTCAATGCCAAAGGCTCTTTTTAAAGTTTCAATTTTTACTTTTGTGCCAGTAAAAGCACGTTTTGAAGACACTTGTTCAAGAGGTAATTTATCGAAAGAAATTACAGGCAATTTACTATTTTTCTTGCGGTACACAAAGCATTTAATAATCATAATTTTTAATTTTAAAGCCTAACTACTGTTAAGTAGTTAGGCGGTTTTTTTATTTTTAGTAGTCTAAATCCCAAAATGATAACTGAACATTTGGAACTTGCACAACTTTGTTTATTGTTTCAGATATAGGTTTTTTTATCTCTTTCTCCTCTCCTGATAGGGTAACTTTGTCAGCGGTACGCATAGCCATTATATAACTATCACATTGCTCTATTGGGCGCATATGGGGAAAGTTACACAGTTCAGAGAATGGATTATGAAAAAACTCGTTCACTTTCCAGCCGCCAAACCACGAAGTAGCCGCCAAAGAATCATGCCAAACAACCTCCCCCTTAATGCCATGAACTAGAAAGTTGGCAACTGTCATTAAACAGCTTGTTTTGTCGATATCCTCAGCATATAAGTTATTACCTGGATTAATAGCATTAAAGGCAAGTAAATTGCGACCACTGCCACAGGTAGGGTCAGAAATATCTTTGTTAAAAATAGGCTCAGTACCGTTAATTACTTGCGCCATCATATCACATACGGTTGGAGGTGTAAAGAATTGCCCTGTGCTGGTTGCCTTACTTTTGGAAACTACACAGTTTTCGTAAATCTCGCCAAGAGCATCCCACCAATTTTGATACATGATTTTTTTTGCCATAAGTTCCAACCACATAATCATGCAATCATGAAATTCTAAATTTTGCTCTCTAGTGTATTTCCAACTTGGGTTGGGTTTTAACTTTGAATTAAAGTTGCTAACGATGAAAGTTTATTCTGTCAGCAAAACAGTTTTAGTGTTTTTGTAGTGTTAATTATCCCTACAAAGGTACAAAAAAAAACCGAATAAAACAAGTAAATATTTATAAAAACAAGTAAGTATTTATAAAAATTAAAGAGAGTGTTTTCAAACACTCTCTTTAATTTTTTGATTACCTGTGTAACTTCTTTACTTCGCTTATAGTTTTATCACTAAAGTATAAATCTCGTTCAATTGTAAGCCCAAAGGGGAGTTTGATAGCGGTTAATTCGTTTAAAGAAAAATATCCATATTCGGAATCATCACCGTTGAAAACTAAACCAAAAAAAATCCAGTCGTTTTCTTGAAATTCGCCCTCAATGACATACCATCTAAATTCGCCAACAGGCGTAAAAAATTTACAAATCACTTTTGCTTCATCTGCTTTTTTGTCTTGTGAATAAAGCGGAAAATTTTGTAACTTCGTTTTTAACTCTTCTGTTAATAATTTCATAATATTTTTTGCTTTTGTTTAGGCTGTCAGCAAAACAGTTTTAGTGTTTTTGTTAGTGTTAATTATCCCTACAAAGGTACAAAAAAATTTTGAATAAAACAAGTAAATACTTAAAAAAACAAGTATTTTTTCAGAGGAAAAACCAGCAGTTCCACCAGATCCACCAGCTCCACCAGTTCCGCCCATCCGAGCCATCCAAGCCCCCCACCCATCCGAGCCATCCAAGACATCCCCCCACCCATCCGAGCCATCCAAGACATCCCACCACCCATCTGAGCTATCCAAGACATCCCACCCTGAAGACAAAAAAAAGATCAAGACATCCCACCACCCATCCGAGCCCCCACCCATCCGAGCCATCCAAGACATCCCACCACCCATCTGAGCTATCCAAGACATCCCACCCTGAAGACAAAAAAAAGATCAAGAGGGAATCGGACAAAGTCCGATTCTACAAAGCATAGAACAATGCTAAATAGGTGTAAATTAGTATAATAGGTAAATTGAATAGTTATACAAAAAAAATAAAATGTATACAAATTTTGAAATGTGAAATATAAGTGCTTAATTTACAGTCAAAATATGTATAACTTTAGTATAATAAAAGATAAAATAATGGAAAATGTGATGATTAGAGTAGAAGCTCTCACTAGGGATAAAATTAAGTCTTTAGCTTCTCGAGAACATAGGTCGATGTTGCAAACCGTTGATAAAGCAATTAGTTTTTTTATAGATAATGATATACGTTTGGATGATAAGGGAGCAACGAGTTTAGCAATAATCAAGAATAAAATAGACGAGGGGAACAGAGAAATTCTAAAGGAAATGAAGCGACAAAGTAAGCAGTATTTTCGCCCTATTGAAGAACAGGTAAAAGAAATTAAAACCAAAGTGATTACTTTGTTCCCCGAAAATCACCAAGAGAAACATAGGCAGTCAGAAGAAGAGAAAATTCACGAAGAAAGACAAGCAGAGATTGATGGATATTTGAATGAGGATGAAAATGAGTTTACACCTCAGGCAAAGTCAGCTCCTGTTGATGATGTGAATAGTTCGGTAAAAAGTGAGTTGAAAAAGATAATTTTAAATTCAGTCCTGGACGAAGCACTTTTTGATAAGGAGTTTGATACATTGAGTAAAGTACATGTTTATAAGAGGTCCTTTACTGAGGCTGAATTGGGTGATTTAAGGTCAAGAATAAGTGAGTTGTTAAAATAATTAATAGTGATTATGATAGAGGTAAACATAATAAATTTAGATGGCGTGATGCTTGTTAATTGGATTCACTCAACAGATGAAGAGATACAAAAGCAGGTGATTAAAAATGAGATGTTTGTAGTAAATAATGATGCTCCCACCTGTGTTCCTATCCATCAATTAAGGCGATTTACAAGTAGGTGTGAAGCTGTGTTGATAGCAAAAAATGAGTGGGGTGGTGATAACTGTACGAGCAAGAAAATTATGTTAGATTATGCCGATGATATAGTCAAATACGGTACACCTTTATTTGAATCCATAGAGAGTATTGAGTCCGAAATAAATAAACTTCACCCAAAAAGACAGATCATATACCATTATATGAGTAGCAAAAAAAAGTTTGTAGAAGCCATCAATAACAAGTAATTCAATATCAATGTACGTTAATATAATCGCTCCAACAACAGAAAAAGCAAAGGAATTAGTAGAGTATTTAGACAAGGAAAACAGATTGTCGAAACAATTCATTGACTACCTAGATAAGGAGGTAGTTAGTGATGCAGATTGTTTTTTTAACGACTCTTCTATCAAAATTGAGTCAGAGGAGGTGTACCAAAATATCGATGGAAATTGTCAAGGAATAGGGAAAGAAGAAGCCCGATTTTACCCAATTCTGATAGCACCATCTGCTAAAGAATTGGAGCATCTTAACGATATTTCTGATAATCTGCTTGCGAAGATTAAAGACAATGATATTGAACATGATTTGTCACTCAGCGATGATGAGCTAAAAGAGATAATCATGAAAACTTTGATGAAAGAATACACTATCAAAAGTATGGATAATTACGCTAAAGCATTTGGGCGTGAAAACATCAATGATGCTAGTGATTTAATGTGGTATGGTAGAGCGGAGAGGGAAAGATATTGGAAGTCAAAGGACAGTCAAGATGTAAGAAAAAATGAAGTCATATACTCAAAAATAGAGAAGTTAGCCGCAAATGGTGAGGTTAACAGCGATCGGATTACAAAGCTCAATGAGCAGTTAATATTGGAAAGTACAGTAATAAGTGGAGGGCGAGATATACCAATTAGGGACATGATGCCTAAGCCATCTACATATCAGAATTATCATGTGCATATTATTGTATCACGTAAAAGTAAGTCGGGTAAGTCCAAATTAAGTCCAATGGCAAATTCTAAAGGACACGCAGGTAAAGTTGGTAAGAATAGTTTTAAAGTAGGGTTTGATAGGGATAAATGGTATCAGCAGTGTGAAGATACTTTTGATAATTACTTTCTTTTTACTCGTAAATTCGAGGAAACATATAGTTATTTTAAAGAGCAAAAAAAGATAAGTCAAGGTAGAGAGTTAAGCATTAATGAAGAGAGAATAAAAAGAAGTTCAAGATATTCAGAAGAGGTTTCGCATAGTGATACAGACCTCAGAGAATTGAGGGATGCAGAGCTCAGAGAATGGAGGGAGATATCACCTGTATTTTCAATCCGTGATAGTCAAATAGAAGCATTTGCAGATGGATATGCGAGGTTATCTTTTGATGAATATAACCCAATTGATTCATCTAATGAGTTTATCGCAAATCAAGATATATTAGATGGAACAAATATAAAAGCAATAGAAAATTACTTGTTTGTTGAACGTGGATTAAATTTAGATATTCATAAAAATGATGCAGAAATAGCTTTAATGATTAACCAATATGCTGCTAATGGTGTTATTGTGATTCCTCGATTTTCTAAGATAAATATTGCGACACGCAAGTATTTTGAGATAGTAGAATGTGATCAGGATAAATTTGTATTTTCTGAAAAAAAGTGGTTGTCTGATATAGAGATGTTGCACATTAATAATCATGCAAAATTATATTGTAAAGATGAAATATCTATATTCAAGGAGGCAAAGCGAATGGAGTTGTCATATTATAAAGATGGGTATATTGAAACATTATATAATGATGATAATGCAGAGCTCTTTAAAAAAGTTAATGCTATATCTACAAGTCAGTTAGCCAATGGTTATTTAGAAAAAGCAAATGATTCAGTAATTGACAGCCTTAGGCTCGATATGGCAATCAAGGAAAATATATCTGATATAGAAAATAAATGGTTATATGAATATGAAAAAATATCAAAATTATTTCATATTGACAACAACTTATATATATCAAGAAATGAGCGCATGAACGATTTAAATAGTGAGGGTGTAACTTTCGATTCTGTTAATTTAAAAAGAGATGATTTTGAATTTCAAGATAGAGACAAATACAGCTTTAACAGAGAGGGTGTTGTAATGTACCATAAATTTTATGATGATGCTCTAAAATCAATGGAAATAAAGAATGAAGAGTATTCTAATACAGTAGATATAGCAATTAAGGTTGCAACAGATAAAATCATAAGAGATTCACATTTACAATTGTCATCCGCTCAGTTAGACAGGTATTCTCAGCTTGATAGAGAAATGATGTATCTGCAATATATGGCTACAGGTACAATATATATTCCAAAAATAGATGATGCTTATATAGATATGTCACTAAAATTACTAGGTGGAGAGGAATTAAATAGTGGGGTTTGTTTGAAAGATGCTATTTTGCTTTCTGCAAATAGACCCCTAAGTGCAATAGAAATAGAGAAGATATATAACCATGCTAAGCAATATTGTGGTGACCAAGCAGCTTTGTTCAGAGAGGCAAAGCGAATGGAATTGTCATATTATAAAGATGGGTATATTGAAACACTAGAAGCAAGTACAGGTAGTAATATATTCAGAACTGTTGATTCTATATCAACCAGTCAGTTAAATAACAATTATCTCTCGAGTATTAGCGATGATAAAATACATGAATTAAACTTTAGAAATTGGACACACACCAATATCAATAGACCGCAAGATATTCGACTTGTTCATGATCAACTCGTAGATATGCGCAATGAGATGATTAAAATTAAAGAAACTAAATATATTAATAGTAATTCGTTACTTAATAAAGTACTGTCGAATCATAGTCGACAAGCAGAATTAACAGTGTTAGGACAGGAATATAGTACGGAAATAATTACTTTGGCATATGCTAAAGCTCGAGAAGAGAGGTACATTAGTGTTGCTAATGTTGATTTAAAAAGAGAAATGTACACAGATATTACTAATGATATCGAAAACAACATCAAAAAAATATTCGATGAATTTTTATCAACAGGTAAGATAAATGTTTATGTTAATAAATCAACTGATTGTTTAGTGACGATTAACGAAGAGAGCATACCAAGTAATCACATATTTAATCATGTGCCAATTCAGTATGTAGATGCAGAGCTGAGAAATGAAATGATTGCGCTAGCCGAGATTTATAAGAGCATAGAAGAGGGGAGTGTCGCACCCAAATACGCTTTAACCAGTTATGAAAGTATAGAGTTTGGCTATTATACCACTGGAACTATAATCATACCTAAGGATGTAGAAGAATTGTTAAAATGCTACTGTAGCACTGGGGAGATAACATTGCCTCAGGCGATAAAAGATTTAGGATTTTCGCAAGAAATGCCACCATTAAGTGATGTTTACAAGGTTGTTAATTACAATGCTATAACTGGTATAGAATTAGATTTTATTAAGACTATTGCAGAGGCTAAACATAATAAAAATGATGTATTAACAGGTATTAGAAGAATGAAAATGAGCTATTATAGCACAGGTATTATTAATGTACCAGCGATTAAAGATTTAATAATACCAGAAACAATTGACAAAAGTAAATTTGTGTTCACTAATTATAGAATCTTATCAGAAAAAGAAATAATTACAATTAAGAAAATAGCACATTTCAATGTAACTAATTATCATGTCGATTCAACTAATACAATGACTATTGACAAAAATAGGTTTGACAAAGAGTGCAAAAAAGAGTATAACCGTTTAGAATCTCAATATTACAATAGGGGGGATATATCTATCAATAAGGTTGATTTTGATATTAATGAAAAAGAAATTTTTCATGTTACTGAAAAGAGGGCATTTACTAAATTAGATAATGATTTCGTTGAAGCATTAGCAATTTATAAGGTTAATACCTACGCTGAAAATCTTACAAACAAGGAAAAATACAATCTTATTAATAAAGAAAAATGGCAGATTAAAAATGCTTACGACAATGCAGATGATAGATTAATCATTCCTAATATAGGTGTTGATTGTGATGCTACTAAATTCGCTATCTCCGAGTATCGCTCGTTGACAAAGGAAGATTATGCTTTAATCAATGATATAGCCTCTTCGCAGGTTAATATGCGACTTGGAGATAACTTTAAGGAATTTAAAGGTGACTATTATATAGAGAGAGGAGTTAGAACATTAGAGGGGGTATATTATAACACTGGAGTAATTGATGATAGCAGTAGAGCAATTGATTTGAATAGTGCTGATTATAAGCTTATGTTTGCAGTGGCAGAGCAGAAAATAGAGGCTAGATATGATAATGTATTGTTAGAAGATTTGGAAAAAGAGAGGTTGATATATAGTGAAATTGTGTCGATGGAAAAAAATTATGCTGCTACTGGAGAGATGTACGTGTACAATACAGATGTAGAATTAAACAGTAAGTTTAAGATATCTGAACACAAGCCATTGACAAGTGCAGATTATGGCAAAATGAAAGAAATTGCAACTATTAAGATAGATGCAAAGGAATTAGACTTGGAGGAAAAGGAACGTAGTCGTCAAATATATAGTGATGTTGAAAAAATGCGGTATCAATATATGAATAACGGTAATATATCTGTGCCTAAAGATGTTGATGTGACGTTTGATAAAGCGGTATTTTCAGAAGCCAAAATGCTCACTGCAAAGGATATCAAAGTGCTAAGCGAGGTGGCAGAGTATAAAATTTCAGAACTAAATCCTAATATTGATAAAGCTGATAGGATTGAATTGATTAACAAAGAGATGAAAGTATTAGAAAATACATACTACCTACGTTCAGAACTAGCAATTCCAAATCTTGGTCTTACTTGTGACAAGGAAAAATTTCTCGTGTCGACTGGTCAAACTTTGGATAAAGCCGATTACAGAGTTTTGCATGATGTTGCTACTCATATTGTTAATGCAAAATCACCAAGTGATATGCCTATTGAGGAGAAAACAAAGCTAATTGAAAGAGAGTATAATAAGCTGGAGTATAAATATTACGCCAAGGATAGAAGCCCCAAAATAACAGAAAAAAAATTTCTATTCGGTGTCACGAGAAAAACGATCAAAAGTAGAGTAGAATTTTTACTCCCAAAAGGAGATTATCAAGATGTAGATTTATCAAAATTCAAAACGTCAAATATTGAACCTTTGAACTGCATTGACATAGATGTTATCAAGAAAATTGTAGAAGATAAAATCAACAATAAATACGAAAATCTAACACCAAAAGAGATTGAAGAGAGAACAAGAACTGAGAGTAATAGGATGGAGAACCTCTACTACCGAGAGGGTATAATTAATGTTCCTAAAATTCAAGGAATTGATTATGCAAATATTGATAAAAATAAATTCGCTCGCAATAACTTTGAAACTCTGAATAGGGACGATTACAAAAACATTGAGATTGCGGCTAAAAATAAAGTTGAACAGGTGTATATAAAAGAAGGTAAAAAAGCTTTTGACCCTACTCTAGATGAAAAGCGAGCCAAAGACGTAGAGCGAGAGATATCGAAATTAGAATATTCGTACTACATGAGTGGAAAAATGTTTGTTCCTAAAACAAAAGAGTATAATAATCTCAATGAGGATAAATTTGTTATGTTGGAGCAAAGAACAATGGCACAGGCATTGGGGTATAATTTAAAGAGAGCGGCAATAACTGCTATATATTCGACCACTGATACAGAATTACAAGGGCATAAAAAAGCATATCAAACAACTATTAAGAGCATAAAAATGTACAAAAATGTTAAAGGCATTCAAAACGAAAGAATCAAACAAATTGCTGTATCGACTGCTAAGGGTGTTGCGAGTAGGTCGGCAATGTCTTTAATCTCTAAGGCAGTTCCTTATGCTAATGTTGTCGCATTGGGTGTAGATATCACAAAAACAGTACTTAAAAATGAAAATACAAATGAAATGTAAAGTCTTAGTTATGATAATCGTTATTGCTGTATGTTCATCTAATGCTACTATCAGCAATGATGAAAAAATAGAGCGGGATATCAAGGCGCTAATAACATCAATGAATAGTAGTGATAGTATTATATCACTATTGAAATTAATAGAGTGGGAGAGTGATTTAATCTATCAAATACCTTGTATACCTCCTACTTTTGTTTACCACCAGTTACGTGTTAGTTCACATTATGGTCGCCGAGTTCATCCGATACATGGTAATGTTAAGCATCATAATGGCATAGATCTGCCATTGAGCCATGGTGATACAGTTGTAGTGTCAGCAGATGGTAAGGTGACTAGTCAAGGGTATGATAGAAGATTAGGTAATTTTGTCAAAGTTCGCCATATATGCGGTTTTGAAACAGTATATGGTCATCTATCTAAGATATTAGTGGTTACAGGTGAAGTTGTCAAGATTTCAAAACCGATAGGTTTATGCGGTAGCACAGGAGATAGTACAGGTCCACACGTGCACTATGGAATTAAGAAAAATGGTGTATTTATCAACCCTCTTGATTATTGTGAGCTACTGTTTGAAATGCAAAAATAGATGGCTTGTTAAAATTAAATTTGGATAAATCAAATTTATGTTATATATTGCTTGACAAGTATTTAACAAGAAATGTTAGATATATAAATGAAATAAATGTTATGAATAATATTAAAAAAAGTATTACACGTTATACTTATAATGAAGTAACAAGTTATACTTATAATGAAGTAACAAGTGTAACTAAATTAGAAGAAAAAAAGTCTGTTTCTCTTGATAAAAGTGTAGAAGATATAGCACCTGCAAAGAATCTAGCGGTAAGTATGAAGATAATTAATTGGTGTAAGCTTATAGAGATTTACATAAGGCTTCGTCATTTTTTGCAATAAAGAAAGTGTAATTATTTGCAAATTAAAATAGTTGTATTATCTTTGTAGCAACTAAAGCGAGAGAGGTGCGAACCTCAATCAATTAAATAGGGGTCGAGCGTTATGCTTTACCCCTATTTTTTTATTAGTAATTATCTTTCTCTGTCAAAAAACTTAATGTTATATTATGTAAATAAAGAGGCTTTTAATTCTGAAAGAGCCTCTTTATCAATTTTAATATAGACAAAAGAATACTAGTATTAGTATTAAATGTAGGTCTAATTTTCATGTTTAACAGATTGAGATTTTGCAATAGTGTGAGGTTTAACAGTCAAAGTGATATTGCGCTCTCCATTCTTCTCAATCATATCAATAGTAAGTACTTTATCTTTGTTAAGGTTAAATTTCTGCAATGCAAATACAATTTTAGCGGATGATTTTTTTGCGATCACAGCAGGTTTGCGTGATTGACCCAATATTTGAACCTGATTAAATTCGTCTGTTGTGATAGTTTTTTTCTCTTTTGCCGAAATAAGAAAGGTGAAATTCTCGAGATCGTAATCTATATCTGAATCATTATCTATTGTCACAGACATATATATAAATTCTTCTCTTGTATATATACCATTGAGCGATAAATATACATCATTAACAACAACATTGTTATTGAATAAGTACCCACCGCTTCTTATAATTGATGTAAATTCTGAGGAGTGTTTTGGAACTGCTATTGTCGGAACTGGTGTTGATGCAACAATATCTCGCTTTAGTGACCCTTTATATTTAATATTAAATGTTGCTTCGTCCTCGGTAATCAAGTATGTAAATTGAGATGCTAGAGAATCATAGTTTACATTAAATTCATAGTATAAGCTATCTGTAATGATTGTAAGGTTACAGCTATTTTCAAAATCTAATACAGGCATAAGGTATGCAACATTTTTCTCTACGGATATATTTATTATATCGGGTCGGGATATCTTAGCAGAAGATATATCATTTGTAAATACAAGTTGCATTATCTTATCATTTTTTAATCTTAAATCTTTGATAGATTGTGCGCTAGAGGTAGATACTACTAATACTAGTATTAATGTCATAAGTGTTTTCATTTTTGTTTTCATTTTAATTATTATTATTGATTTTGATAAATATTTGTTGATTGTCTATTAATTTCACCTCTTTGTTCTCCGCATTGGCAGTTAAGCGAGAGCCTTGTTTGATAATACCTCCAGTAACCTTACCTAATATTCCTAATTGGCTTAGTTCATTGTCGACTTCATTTACTACGTCATCTACTGCATCATTTCCTACTTCTTGTATTATCTCATTATTTTGAATTGGTAACCCAGCTATACCATCACTACCGTATATGGTTATGTTAACAGGTATGAGATTATTTGCATACTTTATAGTTGATATTTTAATTTGCAAACGATTTGCGCCAAAGGAGCTTAAACCAATCAATAAAGAATTTCGAGGTATAGATATGTTGTTTATTTTAAGAGTTTCAGTCGTTCTAATTACAACAGGTTGATTATTTTTGACTACTTGTGTTTTGTGAATTGTAGCCTTAATAAGATTACCTGTGCTGTTAGCATTGTTAGATGAAGCAGCAAAATTGGTAGTTAAATTATTTGCAGCAACTGGAGCTGCAGCAGGTGTCTTCTCTTGCTTCTGCTCTTGATTGTTTCTACTGTTAATCTTGCGTTCTAGCTCTTCATATTGAGGATTACTAGGTGCTGCAACTCTGCTAGGAGTAACACGATTATTTGCGCCTATCTCATCGATTCTACTGCTATAAGCATTGTTATTTGTAGAAATTCTTTCAAGACGATCGCTATACTCTTGTTTTTCTAAATTGTCAATTTTATCTTGCTTCTTTTTCTCTTCAATTGCTCCTGATAAAGTAATACGATTGATGTTTGGCATAGCTTTATCATCGGCTCCTTTGTTCTCTTCTTGATAAGCATTCTCATACATTTCTATTTTTTTGTGAAAAACAGATAACTTATGCTCTTGACTATATAGACTATCAAGTATTTGTGACTCTTTTTTGATAGTGGTTTTCGGACCACTGGACGAGTTAAATTGGTAAATACCTACGCTAATTAAAAAAATCAGTGCAAGGACGAGGAAGCAAAACATCGTTTTGGATATCCCCAATTTTTCGAGTGTTTCAAATAATTTATTCATTTTCAGTTAATTCAATAGTTCGTTCTTCATTATAGTTTTTTATGAATAATCCGTGAGGATTGTGAGGGAAATTTCTTTCAACAACTTCTATATCGCCACTGGCTACGATTACGCTTCGTTTGATAGAGTTGCCAATTTTCGTATCGAGGTTAATCATAATATTGAACTTAAATAAGTCATCTGAAACTTTGGTGATAACAAAATTCTCAGGTAGAATATAAGCAACATTTTTTATTCCGTAAGTGATAATACTCTCTTTTAATTTCACTCGCCTACTAGCTTTGTACAATTCAAGAAAATCACCAAGCCAAACTGCTTTCTCTTTGCTAATATCATAGTTGTCATGGCTTGCTCCATAATACAAGGTAGCAAAATTTACGAGATGCCCTTTACATTCTATTTCTAGATTATCTCTTCGAGCGGTGACGTGCATAGGCACAATCTCCCCAGTAGTGCCAGCTTGATATACATAGATATACTTTCTGCTCTCTTCTAATGATTTTTGAAAGGCTATGTAAGTCATAATACTAGATACAATTGCTAGCGTAGTCATTGCATATACTACAATAGTGTTTCTTATTAAAAATTTTGAGATGTCATTTATTTGCATAATAAGTTTTTTTAAATTCCGAACATTTTGTTCAATAATTGAATAGAGCTTCCAAATAGTTTTACTTTTGAAAACACACATATCACAGCATATACTAGCAGTGATAGAGGTTTTGAAATTATAGAGTCAGGTGCATAATCTGTTAGCTCAACAAACAAATAATCCATAGCAAATGATGCTACAACAAAACAGTAACCGCTAAGTATTATTACACAATAGTAACGGATTATTCTGTGTAGGTCTGCATTTTTTTCTTCCTTGTGCGAATCAATTGCTGATAGTCCTATAATGATTGGTAGTATAAGATTAAAGAGAAACATCAAGAAACCACGCTCAACAATAAATGTATTAAGCACCACCGTATTTATCACCCATGCTATACCGAGTAGAATAGCAACAATGGGGTATATAATCACACCAGAGTATAGATCATTGATAGAAGTCAATAATCCGATAACTCCATCGCTACCATCGAGCCCTCCAAAACTATCTTTAAGTGCATTTGATAACGCATCTTCATAGGGACTACTACTACCCTCTATACTCGCCACCATTAATTTTCCATACTCAGACACTATTGCATCTACTGATGAGATAATCGGTTGAAAAGAGAAAATTAGGGCGATATAAAAGAGCTCTCTAAGTATCGCTTGAAAATCAAACTCACCTTGTTTAATTGAGTTCTGATATATATTAATAAAATTTCTAATGATAAAAATACTCATTAGTATTTTAATGCCATAACTTACTGAGCTGAAAAAACCAATCTTATTGGTTAATTCGTTGAAAATATTAGTTATTGTGTCTAATTCAATCATCTTTAAAATTCATTAAGTAACTGTGTACTCGAATCTAACTGGCTTAATTCTCTTGATAATTTATTTGTTTCATCAAAAATATCATCAAGTTCATCAAGTCGTTTTCGCAAAATATCATATCTCTCATAATCACTCATCTTAAATCCGACACTGGCATCTGAAGATAGGATTTGCAAAACGTCTTCGACTAAATTTTCGCACTGTCTTAGCCCATTATCTAGTGATGAAGTTATAAGAGATAATTGCCTAGCAGATACCTTGTTTTCTAAGCTTTTAATCTGCTTTCCTACTCTATTTATTGACTGATAAGTTCTCTTTGACTGAGTGATTATCCTGTTAATAGATGATGTGATTTTCACCGCATTACTAGCCTTTTGGTAGATTTTGCTAAATAGTGATAAATGGTCAGCTGATAAGGCAGATGAAGTGGCGGACTCGATCAATATAGAATTAAGGAGAGCTGTATTAACAGGGTCATTGACTACCACCTGTGCATTTGTCATTATACCACTGGCGAATAATACTAGTGTCAAAATTATTGTTTTCATATTAAAGTAATTTAAGTGTTAATATATCGTTAATTGTGCATAGTGGATTTATAGCTTTTTCTTTTATGAAGCTATTGTTTATCTCCTCTCTTATATGAGGATTCCTCTTTTCCATCTTAATATAAGTATCGACAGCGGCTTTGATAGTTCCATATCTCTCATATAGGGCATTTATAATCTCGTATAAATCGCCCTCTGTTTGAAATGTTAAAAACATCTCATAGGGTAACTCTATCCTATATGGTTGACAAATTGAATTATTGTTATAAAATAACACCTCTGAATACTTATAATCACCCTCGTTACCAAAATTATTACTTAAACTTTTAAGCTGAGTGACAACATGGTCGCTTAGGTTAAGCTTCTGCCTTGTTGATTCTATCTTAGTACCTTTGAGAAAGACAAAAGTTCCAATATTATCAATTGTACCCTGCGTTTCAAACGTTAGCTGGTTAACATTTTGAAGCACTAGACCTATCGACCCATGGTACTTTCGAGCTGTCTGCATATAATATTCAACTGATTTACGAATTTTACTTATCTCAAGCAATTTTGCAAACTCCTCAAATACCACAATAGCTTTCGTTAGGCGATCTTTCCAAACAACTCTACGGATAGTATCTTTTATAGCCATGATAGCAATGTTAAGGATTAGAGGGTTATCTTTTATCTCATCAAGCTCTATAAACACAAGATCCTTTTTCTCGATTGCCGATATTATATCTTCCTCAGCTCCTGCAATATCTCTTATCATTGGGGCATAAGTACCACTACCCGAAAATTCACCGCCATTATGCAAAAATTCAGATACGTTAAAATACTCTTCATTCTCAATGCCTGCCTTTTTGTGAATAGTATCTTTATTGTTGTCAATGTAATTGTAAAAAGCTTCAAAATTATGCTTGCTGGTTTCTGTTACAGATTGATAAAACCTATTAATTATATTACGCATAGAGGTGCTCTCTTCTCCTGTAATAGGATTGTCATTTCTCTTTACGATTCCCCAAACAAACTGCTCAATAGATTCAATTTTACCTAATTTGTCGGTATCATTCGCATAAAGTCTAAAGGGATTGATACCAATAGGCGTATCTGCTTTAAAGTTTATTATATGCACCCTTTCTTTATCAAAAGTTTGTGCATATCGCTCATATGACTTACCCACATCAATAATAATATTTTTAACATTTTGACGAGTCAGAAGCTGATAAAAAAGATATTGACACACCACAGATTTTCCCGAACCAGGTTCTGCAATAATTGCAAAGTTTCTTTCATTTTTGCGGATATGGCTTGTATCCCAAAAATCGTATACCGTAGGTGTATTATCTCTATCCATAAGTATCACACCCTCTTTATCATCTTTATATGTTGTGTTCAAAACAAATAAAGATATAGCAGTAGGAAGATTAACAATATAGAGGTTAAAAGACGATAGGTTACTTACATTGGTAACAAAGCTGTTAAGGTAGATATCTTGCAGCCTAGCCCCTCTAGCATAGGTTACATTGATGTCATTGCTTTTAAAAATCGCTGAAATGTTAGATTTTATTCTTTTAAATTCGCTAGGTGTATTACCTGCAAATATCAAACTTATAGATCCTCTTACAAATTTTAGTGAAGATGATTTTGTGTCTTCCTCAATTACCTCGCTTAATAGCTCCTTGTTCATCTTGTTAGCAGGAGATATCAATTCAGCATGTTTTAAATTTGATATAGTTGTATTTATGTTGTTGATATGGCTTTGGTGAGAGTCGATAATTATAATTTGGTTGAGTATATGAGAACACCTGAGCTCAGTGCCAAAATCGTCCATATAGCCACATATATACTCATTGTCGAGTGAGCTGTAACCCTTATCTTTTTTATACACGCTGGTTTCATCGGGCAAGCTCTGCTCATTGACAATAGCAAATACACCAAGTTGTTTATCGTCAACCTCGATACTATCTTTATTGATGGTGCTATCAGTGTAATGAGATTTCTGCAACCCATTGAAGTAAAATTTTTGGTAGTTGTCAAACTCTACTTCTGTCATCACCTCCAGTTTGTGAGATTTAGGAAATAGTGCAGCAGCT
Source organism: uncultured Rikenellaceae bacterium (assembly GCA_947038135.1). Lineage (GTDB taxonomy): Bacteria > Bacteroidota > Bacteroidia > Bacteroidales > Rikenellaceae > CAMQVM01. The sequence continues at coordinate 12,087 of CAMQVM010000001.1, read as the reverse complement.
TCTGCCACAGCGTTATTAAACTCCTCTCGATCACTAGAATTGTCATCTAACTTAATTAAGTTAAAAGGATTCTGAATAGACTTAGAAAACTGCTGTTTTGATGGCTCAATGAAGAATATAAACCCTATATGCTCTATATACTTACGGTCTTCAAAATGTTTTGCCATTGCAACATCAAGAAACTCACCGCCCTGCATGCTTGAAGAGTCGTACTCTTTCAATTCGTATAGATCAGATTTCAAAACTATTGTGCCAGTTGGTAGATGTGTACACACATCTACCCAGCATTTGTTTAACTCCTCAAAGTCTTCTTTTGTTTGCGTATGTTTGGAGGGGTAATTTATTTTATACCCCAAAATATAATCCCCATTTGCTGAACAAATTTCATTGTTAGATAGAGATAAGATAAAGCTACTTGTATCGTTCTCGTGCATTGGTTGTAATTTTAGTTGGTAATTTGATTTTGTTTAAATAGTAATTTTCGATAAGGTCACTTTTTACGAGCATAAGGGTTGTGTATATACCTAATAATGCTATTAGGTATATAGTTAAATTGAACTTGCTGAATCCAGTAAAAGTGAGTAAAAAAGCACCTGTTGTAAACACAGTAGCAAGTATTATAAAGGATATACCCGACAAGCCCCAATAGCTGACTTTTCTGCGCAAATGTTTATGTGTTTTAATAGCGTTCATGTTATACAAATGAACCTGTTAGTATATAGCTAACAATAGAATAAAATACGCTTAGTATTAATATGTAGCTTATCATATATCCCACTAGATGCCCTACTCCTTTATCTCCAATTTTGGCAATTCCCATCACTGCGCCAACAATAAATATTATAACTAATACATAAGGTAATATCTCCATTACATCATCATTGATAGATTCTATATTATTACCAAATATATTAGCATAAGTTGTTAGAGGTAGTAATGTTACAGCTGTTGCAATTGCGCAGATTCTTTTTTTGTTCGTTTTCATAATTTAAATTTTTATAATTAGTTGTAAGTGATTAGACAATAGCAAAATATACCAAGGCAGCACATAATAGAGATAAATGCTATTAGTGACATGAATACCATCATAATCTTTTGCTCTGTTGAATTTGATATTTTCATAGTTTTAATTAATTGTAGAAGCAAGTTTTTGCATCATTTATTATGTGCAAATAGTTTGCTTCTAATTCTTCGATTGTTATGTTTCTAACTTTCGGAGGCATCACCTTGTCATGCTTAATTTTGTTGTATGCAAAAGTGATTTTTTTTGAAACTTCATTTGACAAAAAATAGAACACCCCAGGTTTTAACCTTTGAAATTCATAGTCTTTTACCTCACGCCTATCTTTCTTAGATGTGGTAGTTCTATTGCCACCTTTCGAGAAAAAACCGCCTGATGTTATAGATTTTTGTGTTTCTTTTATCTCCTCGAAATAACCCTCATAGTTCTTAGCACTTTTTGGGTCATTGGCTTTGCCTAGAAATTTAGTAGATAGGTTAGCCAGTACTTCATCTATCAGATATTCCTTGCCATCTGTTGCAACTTTCGCCTGCACTCTATCTTGCATCAAGTAAACAAACGATACTCCTAAGGCACGTAATGTAGATACTCGTGCGCCTAAGTTTTGTGCTCGTAGTCGAGGCGCTTCATCAAGAACAAATGCTATATCATCTTCATTTGATGATTCTGAAATTTTCTGAAAAATAGTTTCCACAACCATAGATATGATAGGAGTTATTACACTTCCTAGCGTTCCAGTAGTATTAATTAATGATAATACTTTTCTATTGTTTTTCTTATTTATGTCAAGAAAAAAATCATTAGCACTTAGCAGGTAGAATACCGCAGGGTCAGAGATCGTACGCATATAAGATGCGACAGTACCAAGCAATGAGCTTTGCTCTTTAGGGTTACTTATTTTCATAAAAACACTAGCTAGCATTGAAGCTCTATCATCTACCTCTATAAATTCTTTAAGTAGTTGCAGAGGTATCTTATATTCATTGCCTTTAGCATCATATTCTATACCGTCGTGGTCAGCCATGAGAATAAATGCAGCGAGATAAGGTAAGTTGCATTTGTCGGGAAACTCTGTTTTTAACCGCCAAGTTACGCCAGCTAGCAAACTTAATGCACCATTATGAAAGTACCTAGATGTGTCATCGGTAGGTTCTTTTCCAGTAAATCCTATTATGATACCATTAAGAATGGCATTAAGAGAAGCTTCATCTTTGATATATAAAGGGTCGAGTGGGTTTAACCGCACCGAATGTTCAGGAGATTGAATTGCGAAACTGTGAAATGATACATTAGTATTATTTCTATAGATATTATATGCAAATTGAGTTAGCTCAAAATTTTTGTGGTCATATAATACTAGCGCAAAATTATACTTATTAAAGTGCTCCAAAAGTGTACATCCTAATGATTCTGATTTTCCACTTCCCGAAGCTCCATAACCAACAATGCCTTGTCTGAGATTTTTAATATACACATTACTGCCACCTTTTACAGGTATCTCTACTTGATATTTTGAGGCTTCTAAACGCTCCTCAGGTGTTTTTGTGAATCTCTTACCCATCAAGTAAGATTTTATAAACAGAGTGAAAAAAGCAGATATGCAAAATATTGCAAGCAAAAATAAAACACCAGTGATATCAAATAACACCAGTATTGCAGTAAGTAGCAGTACGCCAAATGCAAACAATAATTTGTTTTGTTCAAACAACAATGCGCCCCCTACGCCTATCAATATACTTATAATTTCATTCATAATAAATATTTACTTGTAATTAAAATGATTTACTTGTTTGTGTTTCGCTTTAGTGACTCTTTATATTAAAGTTTAACCCTTATTCCGAGCTGGGTTGAAAACCTCATCTTTTCAGCGATTGAAAAATTATACATTGCAGTAGGCTCAATAAACACCCCTAGTTTATTATTGATTGGAAAGTTCACCTGTGCAGCAATGGCTACTCCACTAGATAGGTAATCTGTCTTTTGTAAATAATATCCTTGGTTTGGTGAGTGATTAAAGCGATATCCTACAAAACCACCAATATTAAGATTGGCGGTGAGATATCTATTGCTATATACATTATAGCTATAATATGCAACTAGTTCAATACTCTGAGATTTCACCTTAACATTATCATAAGGTGTATTAAAATTTTGATTGACATATAACATATCTATCTGTATTGAGTGCAAAGCATTTTTAAATATCTTCTCTACCCCAATAGTGCTAGCAGAGCCAATGTTGTCAGTGTAAGATATACCACTAGCTACATCTAATATAAATCCATTGCTTACCCTTTTTTGGGCTATTAATAATGTGTTTGCTCCTGTTGTTAGGAGCAGTAATAAGAATATTTTTTTCATGAAATTGTTTTTATGTGATTTTTAAGTTACTCCTCTTGTGGTATAACAAGAGGAGTGGTGAAACCTATGAAATTAAGGGTTGGTAATATTAGTAGAAATAAATGTACATCTTAAATCTCCTATCCTTTTCGAAACTCGAACCGATGTTTTTCCAGCTGGAATTGTGTAGGCGTGTTCAAGCCATTGGACTAGACTGCCATTATTGACCTGTGTAGGAAACCTCATTTTTGCATGAACATGAACTGATACAGGCTTCCCGATTGCAAGGACATAGTAACCGCTTGCATCTACATGTGATATATAGATTTCAGCTACTTCAGCTACAAATTCTGTTTTTGGTGCCAATAAAGATCCATTTAATAGCTCTGTTCCTTGCTCTTGCGCAAGAAAGGATATATTTCGTTGAGTGCTGAACTCCTCGCTGTTTTTCAGCCACTTAATAAATCTATTAGTAGGTATATCACTTGGGAAATCCTGCCCATGAGATAAATTTACTTGCTCACCCCATTTATAGGTTAAATAACGATTATTAATACCAATTGAATATTGTTTTAAAGTTGCACGTGCCTCAATAGTTATAGTTGATGTTACTTTGTATCGGTAAGCATTATCAAGTGATATTAATTCATTATTAATATACCACCCATCAAAATTAGTTGAAATCTTATTGTGTGATACTAACATTAATAGGAGGTCTTCGCCATGATTAACAACACTTCCTGTAAGTGGTGTAAAATCACCATCGCCACTCTGTGTAATAGTAACAGTATGTTGCACTGGTCCAAAAACTGCTCTGAAACTTCTTGGTGTTTCACCTGCTGTGAATGTATATGTATTATCTTCACTAACCTGTGTGTCGCCCTCCCATATACCAGTGCAACGATAATTTAAAGTAGCCGTTGCAACAAGGTTAACAGTAGCACCATATTCGTAGATTCCGCCACCTATAACAGTACCAAAGGCTACATTATTGCTAATAAAGCTAACTTGGTGTTTTTGCTTCTCAAAATTCGCAACTAATGATTTATCGCTTGCAGGAATTGTGTAGTTATATAGTGCTGCATCTGACAGTTTGTGTGTGCCATCAAATAAGCCCTTAAACAACCATCCTCTAGCAGGTGTAGATGATATATTGATAGCAGTGTTATAGGGATAGATACCGCCACCTGTAACAGTGCCACCCTCAATAGGGTTAGCATTTACATCTATTGCATAATCATTTATTTTTGTTTTCGTAACAAAATTTAAATCATCTAATGCTTCGAGTTTATATTCAACGACTTGCGATTTTTCACCAGCCCCAACAACTTGCGTTAACTCTCCAGTGCTATTTTTGGTGCTAATACTTGCAATTGAATAGCCTACTGCTGGAGTTGATGACAGTGTAACTGCTGTGCCTACATTATAAAGTCCATAGCCTTGAAGCTCTGCTGTGCCAAATAAATCAACTTCTCCAGCTAGTACAACAGGCACATTAAAGGTAATTATGTAAGGTGTGATTGTAGAGCTATTTTGTGCTTGGATATTGAGCGTAATAGTGTGATCGCCATGGCTAGATGGAGTATAGCTAAAGGCAAAGGCAATATCTTTTTGTACATCAAAAGTAGCATTTGCAGATATTGTTTTTGAGCCAAATTTAAATTCACCAGTGCCAACTGTTTGCGACATCACAACATTGAAGTTGCTAGCTTGGTAGTGCTCTTTTGAAAAAGTTAAAAACCAGCTGCTGGTTTTGCCTTTTGTCGGTGTCGCTCTATCTGTTGTTATTACCTCTATATCGCTATCTGTTACAACAAAAGTGATTTTGTGTGTAATAGTTTGCAAATTGCTATCTGTGATGATAAAATGTAATTCATGCTTACCAGCGGTAGTAGGCAGATAGGTGTAATTGGTATTAACGCCACTTGCGATATCAATTGTAGTAGCGTGAGCAATATCATTGATAGTAGGTGTAGATAGTGTGCCCTTGCCTGCAATTCTGTTAAATTGAACTTTGAAATCACCTGTGTAACCTATCTCTGTTAATACATGAGTAAAGTTTATTGGGTTGTTAAGTTCATGAATAGCACCTTCTTCTATACCTGTTTCAACTAATTCAATTGCTCCAAGAGTAGTATTGATAGGAAAAACTAACTCTCTTACCTCATATATCTCTTCTTTGATATATGATGTTACAATAGCTGTAAGTGTTGATTTTCCTGCTACCTTTGGTAGGTAGGTAAACTCATTGGTAGTGTTTACTTTTATGTCGATAGAAGTAATAACATCATCTTTCAATTTTACAACACCTGCATTTTCTTGCGATGAGCTGAATTTGATGTTGATTTTTTTTATATCAGAGCTTTCTCCATTGCTACTCTCAACCTCAATAACAAAAGGTATAGCAGTATTAACAGCACCTGTTAGCTCTTTTGCATCTGATATAGTTAGCTCGCTATCTATGGCGTTAACTCTAACGAGATCATTTTTGGTTGAGCCAAATTTATCAGTGCCAAACACATGAATTTCTTGGTTTCCTATTTTTTCAATTGGTACACTTAAAGTATCTGTAATAATGCCACTTATAGCATTAGCTTTTACCTTACGCGTTGACAAAATTGTCGTGTCTGCAATTTCACCTCTAGTGGCTACATCTATTATAGCATAGGTAAGGTTAAAGCTGTTATTAGTTGGATGAATGAAATTATCAATATCAACTTGAATTGTGGCATCTGTACCATTAATTATAGTGCTCTTAATATTCTTGCCGATAACTGCAAATTCGGGTTTCTTGCTTTTCAACCTAATAACCTCTTTTTGCTCTCTTCCTTGGCTATCTGTAATTGTCAACTCAATATCATTTGCGCCAAAACTAGAGGTGTTAACAGAAATTTTGTTAATACCCTCGGTAAGCTCGGTAACCTCTTCATTAGTTGCAGCATTGATAAAGTTACCGCCACCATTAATAAAGCGATAACTAGCTTTTATCTTCTGCGATGATTTTGTTTTTGACAAAGGGTCTGTAATCCTCAAATCAAAGGATTTAGGGCGCTCCAAATCCAAACTATCAACATCTAGCAACTCGCCTAAATCTATGTCATAGATAGGTGTTACTATAGAGAATTTAGCCTTGATAACTTGCTTTCCAACAGAGTTAGAAATTTCAAAATCATAGGTGAACTCACCTTCTTCAAGTGGTTTTAGAACAAAAGTTAAAAAATCATCTGCTGTTATGGACTCATAGCCAAATACCTCTTTATATGCAACTTCAAAATCTGTATTTTTAAACTTCATAGAAGATTGCACACCCTCTCTATTAATTACAGAGATGTTGTAAATTTCGGAATTTTCTTTTGATGCAGTGTTATTGAGATTAATTCTAATCTCTAACTCTTTGCCAGTATAACTGGAATAATAGGTGGTGTCGCCTTGTTCCACGGCAATGCCATTGTAGACGAGCTCAGGGGTGAAGTTCTCAAAAAGGAACAGATTTTCTCTTTCACAACTCATTAATGTGAAAATTGATAAAAATAATAAAAGCTTTTTCATAAAATAAAATAATTAAATAAATAAAAAAGCACAACAGAGGCTATCGATTAAAATATCCTCGGTTGTGCAAAAAATGATTTGGTGTAAAATGTAAAAGCACCGCTAAGGCTGTTTTTGCAAACAACCTTAGCGGTGCGAAAAAAATGTAAAAATTAGTAAAATAAACTACAAAATATTTGCAATTGTCAAATATTTTGTTACTCTCTCTCTCTCTCTCTCTCTCTCTCTCTCTCTCTCTCTCTCTCTCTCTCTCTAGGTGCTAGTACATACGTACTTAACAACATAGTTGTTGAAAAAAATCGGGACGATTTTTCGGCGATATTTTGCGTGTGATTTTTCATCTCTATAATGTTTTTTTTCTAAATATAGTTTCAATTTGAACGTCACCAAGCATCATTACAGAATATTTTGGCTCAATAATAATTTTGTTTTTGCCAATGTCATAGTGATGTATAAACTCATAACTTTCATCATAAACTACAGCTTCAAATGTTTTTATTTGCCCATGGCTTAAATCACCACCAGTAATAACTCTTGCTATTTCATAACCTACGTGTTGCGTTAAACTTGCTCTATAAGATATAGTTTCTGCATCAATTTTCACATACGTATCTTCAATAAAACGCATATCAAAGCTATTTTCATCGTCGTTTATATAATAGTTTCCGCCGGTGCCCAGCCACTCATATTCAGGAATATTGCCATTTGGATTTAAGTATGTTCTATCACCCCTTAATATAATATAAATTCTATCCCACCTAGAGCCAGTTGCTTCATTGCCTAACATCTTATATTTTGTGCCGTATTTTGTTCTAAAGGTTATCTCTTTATTTGCAATAATACGTTTAGGTACTTCGCCCTGTACTGTTGATGGATAATCAGTAGATACAAGTTCTAAAATTAGCTCTACTCCTAAGCCCCCATAAGCATTTAGAGTTATATCTATCATTTGATAAATATATCTAGCTTCGATATTAATTACAGCATATTCATCTTTGATGATTCTTTTAAAATTAGCGTCGGTTGATATGAGTTTTCCTCTTTCATAAAAGCCAACAAACTCATATTTTTTAGCATTTAGTATATTTGTGTTAAGCGTTATAATATCGCCTTTTTGCACCGTTGTATTTTCTTCCGACAGCTGTTCTGTTTCCGTGTGAAAATTTGTATCGTAAAAATATTTGTGCTGTAATTTTAGTGTGTATTCAGGTTTTTCAAATTTAGCTGTTAACCTCATGTCAGAGGTAGGGGTAAATTGATATAGGTTATTATTACTAACTAGTCTATTTGAGCTATCAAACCACCCTTTAAACTCTGCATTATTAGAAGCAATAGCGCTTACTTGTGTTGTTACTCCTCGCTGGACTAACCCCTCACCCTGCACAGTTCCAAGAGTGCCATCATAATCAACCTCTATACGCACCATATCTGCTTGCTCTGAAAAAACAGCTCTGAGCGATAAATCAAAAGAGGGCATAACAAAGTTATAAGTAGCTTTGTTAGACAAAATTTCAAATGTGTAGGCATCTTCCCAATGTGAAAATAAGCGTAATGAACTATTAGAGTGTGCCGATATTGTTACATTGTCACCAGCGATATAATTGCCATCACCTGTGATAACATCACTATCTGACTGCTTGAATATTTCCAATACAACATTTTTACCGACAAACTTAGCTGTAATATCCTTATCTGTTGTAAAATTAACCTCATAGCTTCTTGCAGAAGATAAAAGAGTGCCATTTTCATCATACCAGCCATTGAAGCTACCCACACCATCACGAGCAGATAAGGTGGTTTTATCACCTTGTTGGTACACTGTGCCGTTACCACTATTCCAAGTTGCGTAGCCTTTGCCATCAACTGTTAGAGCTAATTTACAAGGCACATTGAAATGATGGCTTACGGCTGTTGCCCCTCGCCAATCTTCAACTTTAAAATTGATGTTATAAGCACCGTAACTAATTGGTTTAAATTGTACTATGCTTTGTTTATTTGGCTCGATATAAAAGCTATTATCTACCTGCTTAACGCCATTGATATACAGCTCACCACTTGCAGAACTAGAGAGGGTGCATATTTGAGAGGGTGTGTCTAAATTGCCATCAACAAGAAATAGGTTAATATCTATTAATTCGTTGTTGTAATAGGTGGTATTTAGTGCAGGTGATAGTGTTAACAGCATCTCTTTAGTTTCAATGCTAATATTAGCATTACTTGATATTGCTTGTTTGTTGTGGTCTGATAACACAACAGATAAATTTGTTTCACCCTCCTTTTTTGCCTTATATGATAATGATTGAACAAGAGTGTCAAGAGCAATAGAGCTACCATCAACAATGGCTATATCTTTATAGTAGAGTGTGCCAAAAGTGTTATCATAATCAATTTTCATTGTTAAATCAGAACTTCGAGAACTAAGCGATGTAAATTCAAATGGTGTTGAGAGCTCTGAATATTCATTGTACTGAAAATCTAACTTTGTTGGAAATTCAAAGCTTAGTGTATTTTTGCTAATAGAATATTCAAAGTTTTTTGTTATCAATTCGCCCACGATATCTAGTTGAATAGATATGTTACCAGTACTGGCATTTGATAAATTTTCAGTTGCCACAACATTTACGAGCATATCTACTACTGTACTATCAAGCAGTACTGGTGTTGATGGCTCTATTGCTGTACCATCTTTCAAAGTTAGCACAATAGGAGTATCGCTTTGGTAACACCAATGCACATTAGGTGTATTTATATCCTTAAATAACAGAGATATAGGGTATTCTTTGTTATAATCCTTGATAGTGCTTAGGTCAGCTTTTATAATATCATCTTGGTTGAGTTGAGAAATCTTAACACGAGCAACTACCTGAGCTGTACTACCATATTCATCTGTAACTTCGCATATAATTGTATTCATTCCAAAATCGGGCATCTTGATATAAACAGTATCACCACTCACAACATCTTCTGATAACTCATGTGAGCTTGATGTTATATTATAACTATCTCTAGGAGAGTTATTATCAATTGTAACGACAAATGGAATAGGTATATCTATACTTGTCACCTCTGTTTTCAGAGGCTCAATTTGAGCACTATATGATGTAGGTTTGGCAGTTATCTTTTGCTCTATGGTGAATAACTGCCCTTTACCATCTTTCAACTGAAAGAGTAAAGTTTGCAACCCTTGCTTAACACATTTGATGCTGATAGTAGCAGAGTTGCTCGAAAGTGGCAACCACTCCTCCAGTGGTATATCTTTACCATCAATAGATGATGTACCACCAGCAAAAATAAACCCTCCTTTGATAGACACAATTTCAGAAGAGGTAGCAACTAGCTTTACATTATAGCTATTGCCTACTACTACTTCACTAGGCAACTCACTCAACTTAGCTGTAAGCTTATTGGGAATATTAGGCACTTCCATATTCTCCTCACACGAAGAGAATATAAAAACCAATAACATACATATATATCTAATTTTACTCATATTTTTAGCTTAATTTACTATCAAAATAGCATAGTTTTTACTACCGAGCTACCCTCGCTTTAGTGACTCTTTATATATTTTTGAATTTTAAATAACAGTACAGGTATCAACCATTAATAACTATTTTTTTCAATGTGTCTAAATCTTTCACTTCTGATAATCTTTCTCCAATCGTTGCTAATTTAGAACTAGCAATATTGGCGTTTCCTCCACTCATTGGGTGAGGAGTTAGATATATTTTATTTCTTGCTTGCATCCAAAGAGATTGAAGTATAGGAGCTGAAATTGACCCATTTGCAATATACTTACACAACCCTAAATATCCTTGATCAATAGATAAATTAGAAAATACCCCTAAAGTAATAGATTTTATTGTTTTCAAATATCTCAAGGACAAATCTAAAAATTCAGATAGCATATATTCTGATGATACATTGTGAGATTTTATAGAGGTAGCTGAAAAGTGCAGTACAGGGCGATAGTACCACTTCTCATTATCTCTTTTCTTCCACTCAATTCTAACTCCCATTTGTGTTAGCGCCTCAAATGTTTTAAACTTAGTATTGATTTTCTTTTTTCTTTCCCTCTGTGTCATAGAACCATCTGTAGATATAGCACACCAATCGCAAATGTCATCAAATGTTTTTTCTATGGAATATATATCTTGGGATTGCAGTGTATTTTTAAGCTCTTCTAACTTAATGTAGAGCATATCCATATTAGGTTTTCTGAGGAGCACCGTATGCTTATAATCAATTTGAATGAAAAATTTAAAAAGGGTGTTATAAAAGTCACCATTGAACTCGCACATATAAAAATGTTTAGTTTGCCCTTTAGCTGATTTATTAGTCATAAAATCTACTCTTCTAAGAATTTGTACTGCCTGAAGAGAAATTACATCATACTCTTGTTTTGACTTATCTTCTATATTGTAATATTTCGTTGAAAAATTTGATGGGAAACGATAAGGTTCGTTGACAAGCATATATAGCACGTTGTCAAGATAAGAATTATAAATATGATAAGCATTATTTGTTTTTGCTTCTTCCTCATATTTACCATATTCTTTACTTTTATTTAGGTGCTTGATATGAAGCGCATCAGGATTATTTGTAAATAGATTAGCTCTGCAATATTTGAACATTTTGCAGAATTCTGTCGTATCAAATATTATTTCAGAAAATAGAGATATTTTTCGTTTCTCAATGAGGTACATTATCACATCTCGCATTAGCGCAGAATCCCCACCATATTGTTTTTCAAAATGAGAAATAGTGCGGGCAATATTTTTGTCAAATAGGATTACTTCGTTCATAGTATTTTAATAAAATAAAAATAGCAATATCATCAAGTATAATTACTGAATAGTATAGCTCTCACACAACACTTTGGATATACAAATGAATCAATTGCTATTATACGTTATTAATATCCAAAATAAATTCTGGGTGTGTGAGAGAAGCAAAAGTACAACAAATAAATATAATTACCAAATTCCCCACAAAAAAAACGAAGATAATTAGCCAAAAACTCCCCAAAAGGTGTATATAACTAGCCACAACACCCCAAAAAAGGTGTATATAACTAACCACAATACAAAAAAAGGTGTATATAACTAGCCACAATACCCCCAAAAGGTGTATATAACTAGCCACAATACCCCCAAAAGGTGTATATAACTAGCCAC